>CAITDR010000260.1 GCA_903891165.1 uncultured Pseudomonadota bacterium | reverse complement strand
CCAGCGCCACACAGGCCGCGATCAGACGCTCCACCAAAAGCGGGTTTCCATGACAGGAAATCTCCGCCACCTCTTCGCCGGTGTAGGAGGCCGGTGCGGGCATCCACACCAGCAGACCCTCGTCAAAAAAACCTGCTGAATCCCGCAGACGCACCCGCCGCACTTGCCGTGGCGGCGGCAGTCGTCCACACAGCGCCCGCAGGATCGGCTCCAAGGCGGAGCCGGACAGACGCACCAGGGAGATCGCCCCGTAGCCCCACGGGGTCGCGCAGGCTACGATAGGCGCATCCTGCGACATCAGCTCTCAGCGTTCTCCGAGCCTTCTTCGGCCAAGAGGATCTCGACCCGGCGATCCGGACCCTCGCCCACCGAGCGGGTGCGAACCCCCTCGATGGCGCCGACTTCCACATGAACGACACGACGATCGTAGGCATTCATGTCCCGACGGATCATCTGGGGCTCACCGGTCTCCAGCACCTTTTGCGCCAGACGACGGGCCAGCTTCTTCAGCTCCTCTTCATCATCGCGGCGGGAGGGGCGGCGATCCCGGCGATCATCGTCGCGACGGGGGCCACGATCATCGTCCCGACGCGGGGGGCGGCGATCATCGTCCCGGCGGGGGCCACGGTCATCCCGGCGTGCACCCCGGTCATCGTCGCGGCGGGGACCGTCGTCGCGACGGGGCCCGCGGTCATCGTCGCGGCGGGGGCCACGGTCGTCGTCACGACGGGGGCCGCGATCCTCGTCCCGGCGGGGACCGTCATCCCGGGCACCCCCACCGGCGATGTCCACCTGAAAATTGGTCCCGGCGTAGCGTTCCTTCATGGACTCGCCCAGGAGGTACTGGATGGCGCGCACGGTGATTCCGCGCTTTCCAACCAGAAAAGGAGCGGACTCGCCCGCATCCAGCAGGACAGAGACGGTGTTCCCCTGGCCGGCGCTGCGAACCTGACCTTGGATACCCATCCCGGAAAGCAGCTCCCTCGCCCACTTTTCGGCATCGTTTACCGCCGGAGAGGCGGGAGGAGCGGCCTGCTTGGGCCAGGCGTAGATCTTGACGGTGTCGGAGCCGATTCCGGTGCCCTGGGCAGAGCGGAAGTGGGCAAGGTCGATCTTGTGTTCGACCAGGGCGGCGGGGACACCAAGCTTTTCCGCGGCGGCGTCGATGGCCGCGCGGAGGGAGCGACCCTCGGAGACCACGTGATTATCGGGAACGTTCATCTCAACCTCTCTGGGCAGCGGCCGCCGAGGCCAGCTCGTAGGACCGCGTGTTGTACCACTGCTGAAGGATGCTCAGCGCGGTGTTGATGGCATAGTACACCGCCAGGCCGCTGGGCACCGTAAACATGAAGAGCGCAAACATCAGCGGCATGAGCTTCATCATCCGCTGCTGAACCGGATCCATTCCGGTCATGGGGGTCATCTGCTGCTGCACCACCATGCCAATCGCCATGATGAAGGGGAAGACCCCATAGGGATCGGGGGCAGAAAGATCCTGTAGATACAGAAAACTCTGGTGGTACAGGTCCGGGGTAACCTGTAGTGCAGAATACAGTGCAAAAAAGACCGGCATCTGGATGAAGAGGGGCAAGCAGCCGCCCACCGGGTTCACTTGCTTTTCGGTGAACAGCTTCATCATCTCCCGGTTCAAGGTTTCCTTATCCTCTGCGTACTTTTCCTGAAGTGCCTTGATTTCGGGCTGCACCACCTGCATCGCCTTGGCATTGCGGAAGGCGCGGGCGGCCAGCGGGTAGAGGGAGGCACGTACGAAGAAGGTGAGCAGCACGATGGCCACCCCCCAGTTCTGGACCACCGACTGGAAGGTATGAAGGAAGAAGAGAAGGATCTTTGAAAAGAATCCGAAGAAGCCGAGCGCTGCCCCCTTCTCAAGACCGCCGCCCAGGCTGGCCAGACGTTCCACGTCCTTGGGACCGGCGTAGAAACGGAAGGTGGTCTCGTAGGATTCACCAGGAGCAAGCTCTGCTTTAGGAGCCTCGCTCCATGCGAAGCCACGCTCCGTATCGGCCTGGATCCGGGCCTTGGCCTGCACATTACTCCAGCCGGGATCGGAGGGCAACATTGCCGCAATAAAGTAGCGATCTTCCACACCCAACCAGCCCAGCTCGCCCTCAAACAGCTTCGGCTTGGCGATCAGGTCTGCAGGCGTCGTCACCTGTTGAAGTTTGCCATTCACCACCGCGGCAAGGCGCGGATGGGGATCGTAGACCCCTTTGACAGGCAAAAAGTTGTCCTCCAGGCCCACCCAGAAGGGGCCTTTGGCACCGGAAGGGGCCTCCCAGCGGGCCACCAGCTGGTAGAGGTCGGCATCCCCGGTCGCGGTCAGCGTCCAGCTCAGCCGCACACCGTTGTGGCTGCTCTGACCCTGGACACCCCCTTGCACCTTCTGGTACTCCCAACGGGGAGCCTCCCAGCCCAGCGGATCTCCCATCCCGATGGTCGCAAAGCGGCCCCCTTTGCCCACCAGCGCTTCCTGGCTGTCCGCGGGCTCGTAGGGATCCCAGGACCCGGCATGGGTGCCGGCAACCAGGCCCCAGACCCAGGTCCACCAGGGTGTGACCTTCATCGCCGCTTCGTAGGAGGGGATTTCGAGCGCGCCGATGCCCCCGCAGTCGCTCAGACCCAGGGTCAGCAGCTCCCCTTTCAGGCTGCTGCTCAGCTGCCCGGAGCAGGCCGGTACCGAGGGAGGCGCAGCAGAAAGCCCGGGCGCCTCCGTCGGAAGGGGCGCCGGAGCCGCGCTCGGTTCGGTCGCCACTTCGGCTTCGGGGTTGGGCTTGGGCGGAGGGGAGATCACCGTCGCCCACAAAAAGTAGGTGGCCAGCATGAGGACCACCGCCAAAAGGGTACGACTTTCCTGATCCTTCACGAAGAACTCCCACTGCCGGCGATGCCGGTCGTCTCAGGAGGCAAGGGCACCGGATCCATCCCTCCGGGGTGGAAGGGATGACAGCGGCAGATCCGCTTGACCCCCATCCAGCCGCCGGTCCAGGGACCCCAGACCGAGATGGCCTGGGCGGTGTACTTGCTACAGGATGGATAGAAGCGACAAACCGGCGGCATACGCGCAGAAATGACCTGCCATCCGCGAATCATGGCCAGCATCAGCCGCGCGATCAGCGTCGGACGGGTCGTCTGCACCTCCGTGCTGCTCATCGACTGATCCTCCGGTAGAGATCCTGAACTTCTGTTTTGAGCAGATGAAAGCCGGCTTTGACTGCACTGGAGTGCGGAATAAACACCAGATCCCAAACGCCAGAGGCGGGAGGGGGCATCAGGCGCAGAATTTCCCGCAACCAGCGCTTGACCTGATTTCTCTGCACCGCATTGCCCACCTTCCGACTCACGGTGAGGCCATAGCGGCTACGTACCCCCGCCACCGAGGTGACCGGGAGTACCATCAAAAGCAGATTCGCGGTTCGGAGCTTCCGCCCCGAACCTTGAATACGACGAAATTCGGTGCTGCGACGCAGGCGATCCCGCCGACCCAACCCGGACCGGGCTGGCTCAGCTGCGCTTGTGGGCAACCACGACCGACAGGCGCTTGCGGCCCTTGGCCCGACGCCGGGTGAGGGTGGCTCGACCACCGGGGGTCTGCATGCGGGCGCGGAAGCCATGGGTACGCTTACGGCGCAGATTATGGGGTTGGAAAGTACGTTTCATCAAATCTCCACAGGGGCAAGGTCTGCACGCGTTGCGCAGGCCGCAGCTTTCGGGCCGGGCCGGATAATCCACTCCGGCAGAATCGGCAAGGCCCATACCATGTACACCGGCGCTTCCAGGTCAAGGGCTCAGCCTCTTCCTCCTCTTCCTCCTCTTTTTCCTTCGGCACACCTTGAGCACCGGGCCTGAATCGGGTACTCCAGGGGCCGGTCAACGCGAGAGGACGGCGCTCCATGTCCGGGCATTTTTCTCCGTCGTCACGCCGATATGAGGATTGATGGAACAGGCGTGGGCACAATTCTGTAGCGCGCTGGAGCGGAAAATCGGATCCCAGAACATGGAGATCTGGATTCGCACGGCCCTGAAACCCGAGCTCCTCGGCCCTTCCCGCGTGCGCCTCCGTGCGGAGAGCAAGTACTACCATGACTGGATCCGGGACAACCTTTTCCGAGATATAGAACTGGCTTTTGAGGAAGTTTTCGGTCAAAAAGTTCCCATCGAACTTTCCTGGGAGGGCTCCAGCCCCTCGGCCCCGGAGCTGCCCGCCAACCCGGTCACCCGGCGGTCTCCGACCTGGATCGACCGAAACATGACCTTTGAGAATTTTGTCGTCGGCAAATGTAATGAATTTGCCCACGCAGCGGCCTGCGCGGTGGCCGATGACCCGGGCCGTGCTCATAATCCTCTTTTCATATATGGTAGTACCGGACTTGGGAAAACCCACTTAGCACATGCAATTGGGAACCGGGTAAGCAGCCGCGGTCTAGGGGTTTCCTACTACCAGTCCAATCAGTTTTTTGAGGCGATGGTGCGCTCGCTGCAGAACCGCTCCATCAACGAATTCCGTGAACGCTTCCGAACGGAAGTGGACGTACTTCTCCTGGATGACGTTCAGTTTCTTGCCGGTCGGGATCGCACAGAAGAGGAACTTTTTTACCTTTTTGAGATGATGAAGGCCGAAGGGCGGCAGATCGTGCTCACTGCGGATGAGCCTCCCCGCAGCATCGGAAAACTGGAGCCCCGGCTACGTACCCGCTTTGAAGGGGGACTTCTGGCCGATGTGCAGCCACCAGATGTGGAGACGATGATGGCCATCGTCGCCCGGAAAGCCGAGGCTCTCCGCCTGGATTTACCCATCGACGTCCAGCACGTGATCGCCCAACACGTGCGCTCCAGCGTCCGCGAGATGGAGGGGGTGCTCAACCGTTTGAACGCTCTGAAATCTTTTTATGGGCGTCCCATCACCACAGCCTTCATGCAGCAGCACCTTGCCGACCTGGTGCCACCGCCTGCCCCCCCTCCCACCACCGAGCAGATCATCAACCGGGTGGCCGAACACTTCAACATCCGCCCCACCGACATCCGCGGCAACCGGCGACCGGCCAACATCGCCAACCCCCGCCAGATCGCCATGTACCTGACCCGCCGGGTGACCGGCCTCTCCTTCCCGGAGATCGGTCGCGAGTTCGGACGGGACAATTCCACCGTGCAGTATGCCTGCAAAAAGATGGAAGAAACTGCACAAACTGACCCGAACTTACGCGCTGAGCTGGAGTTGCTTGAGCGCCTCTGCCGGGGTGGCTAGGCCTATGGATAAGGCTATGAACTTCCTGGGGACCCGTGATCGACAAGTGGCTTCCACCGGGGGACAAATTTCGCCGCCGCGTGCTCCTTGTGGATAAAGCCCGAGTTGTCCGCAGATGTCCGTAGAGTTATCAATAAGCTTCTTCCGCCTTGAACGTACCTCCTCTGCCTCTTCCCATTAATCCATAGCCCCTCATCATCATCATCAAGATCCCCAATTGAGAATTGATCTTGATGCTTTTCGGAGACCGCCCCCATGGACTTCCTCATCCAGCGCGACGAACTGATTCGAGCCCTGTCTCGTGTACAGGGAATCGTCGAAAAAAGAAGTACAACCCCGATTCTTTCCACGGTACTCATGCAGGCTCATGAGGGTGGGCTGCGGGTGACTGCGACCGACAAGGCCATGACCTACGTCGGAAACTTTGTTGCAAACGTCAATATTCCAGGGGAAGTGGCGGTAGATGCAGCCCATGCCTTCCAGGTGGCCAAGGTGCTGCCCTCGGATGTGGTGGCCCTGCAGCTGGGAGAGAACCAGCGGGTGGACGTGCGCTGCGGAAAATCCTACTACAAGCTGGCCGGACAGGCCGCGGGGGACTTTCCGCCGGTGCCCTCCTTTGAAGCTTCGGGCTGGTTGTCGCTGCAGGCTGCCGATCTGCGGCGGATCATCGACCAGACCTGGTTTTCTATCGCTCCCGACGACAATCGCTACGGGCTGAACGGCGCCCACCTGGATGCCGTCGAAAGTCCGGCCGGCCCCATGCTGCGGATGGTGGGCACCGACGGCAACCGCCTGTCCTGGGCCCAGGCCCCCTACACCGGTAATCTTGCTATCGGCCGCCGGATGCTGCTTCCTCGGAAGCCGCTTCAGGAAGTACGGAAGATGATCGATAGTTTTTCGGGTGTGGTGGAGATCGGCTTTGGCGAGCGGGCAGCCGTGGTACGCTTTGAGGGCACCACCGTCCACATGCGCCTTTTGGAAGCGGAATTCCCCAACTACAAAGAGGTACTTCCCACCAGCTTCAAGCGCCGGGTGGTCGTAGACCGCGACGTCTTTGTGGACAGCTTGCGCCGTGTCTCGATCTTTGCCACCGACGGCGCTCACTCGGTACGTTTTGCCTTTGGTGCCGACGGTCTCGTCCTGACCGCACGGAAGCTCGACGTAGGCGATTCCCGCGAGGAAGTCCCCCTGGATTTTGCAGGAGAGCCTATCGTCATGGGCTTTAACGCCCGTTTTATCCAGGAAGTTCTCAATGTCCTTACCGCAACGCGGGTTACCTTGGAGCTGGGGGATACACTCTCGCCCTGTATCCTCCGTCCGATGGACGATGAGAATGCCCTCTTTGTGGTGATGCCGGTCCGGCTGGACTGATGCGGCTGCAGCGGCTCAGTGTCTCCGGCTTTCGGAACCTTGCCGATTGTAACCTGGATGTGGACGCTCCTCTGGTGGCCTTTGTGGGCCCCAATGGCCAGGGGAAGACCAACATCCTGGAAGCCGTTGGAATCCTGGGGCTTTTGAAGAGCTTTCGCACCGTGCGGACGGCTGAATTGTTGGGTTGGGGCGCGGAGGCCGCTTCCGTGGAGGGCCAGGGTCAGTCCGGTGACCTCTCCCGGACTTGGCGCTGGACCCTGCAGGGTGGCGAACGTGCACTACGTCGCGACGGAAAGAATGTGGATCCGTCCAGCTGGCTCTCCTCGTTGCGCGCCGGTCATTTTGTACCGGAGGATACAGGACTGGTGCGTGGGGAGCCCGCGCTGCGCCGCGCCTTGCTGGACCGCGCCGTTTTTACGGTGCTACCGTCCCATCTGGGGCCGGTGCAGAGCTACCGGAGGTTGTTAGCCCATAAAGCGGCACTTCTTCGAAGTCTTCATCCCGATGAAAGCCAGATAGAGGTACTGGACGGCCAGCTGGTGGCCTGCGGGCTGCGGGTCCTGGCGGGTCGCCAGGAGGTCATCGGGCGCATGCAGAAAAGTTTTCAGAATATCTATCTGGATTTTTCTGGGGAGATGGCCTCGGTGGACTATCGTTCCACGCTGGGGGTCGATCCTGAGCATTGGGAGAGTTTTTGGTGGGAGCAGCTCCACGAAAATCGGGAGGAAGAACGTCGTCGAGGGCGTCCACTGGTGGGACTACAACGCGATGATCTGATCTTCAAGGTGGGTGGAAAGGCCGCCCGCGCCTTTGCTTCCCAGGGGCAGGTGCGCTCGTTGGTATTGGCCTGGAAGCTGGCAGAAATGGAAGTGGCACGCCAGGAGGGCGAAGCGCCGCTCTTTCTGATGGATGACCTGGGAAGCGAGCTTGACCCCGTACGTTCAGCGGGGCTGGTCCGCCTATTACGTAGTATCGGAGCCCAGATCTTTGTGACCACGACGGATGTGCGCTACCTACCGGAGGCGACTGGAGAGGTGCACTATTTCCGGGTGGAAGCGGGAAAAATGCTGCCGGGCTGAGAATGCGCGCTCCCTTCGGTGCTCTCAGGGGAATTTCAGGTTAGATGCCACGGTCCCAGAGGTCGCTTCCCGCGGGAATCAAGAGGATCCATGGAGCCAGAGCAGGTCGGAAACCCGGAATACGGCGCCTCCAGCATCACCGTGCTGGAAGGCCTGGAGGCGGTCCGGGTGCGCCCGTCGATGTACATCGGTGATATTGGCACACGTGGCCTCCACCACCTGGTCTACGAGGTGGTGGACAACTCGGTAGATGAGCACCTGGCCGGCTGGTGCAAGAACATCGTGGTCGAGATTTGGGAGGACGGCTCCTGTTCGGTAGAGGACGATGGCCGCGGTATCCCTGTGGACATGCACGAAACCGGCAAACCCGCTGCAGAAGTGGTGCTCACCGTTCTTCATGCCGGTGGCAAGTTTGACAAAAATAGCTACAAAGTTTCCGGCGGTCTTCACGGCGTAGGTGTTAGCTGCGTAAATGCTCTTTCCAGCCGTCTAGAGCTGGATATTTGGCGTGATGGAGCACATTGGCGTCAGAACTATTCCTGCGGTATTCCCCAGGTACCCCTTGCGCAGGTGGGCCCAACCGATGGCAAACGTGGTACCCGGATCCTCTTCCTGCCCGATGTGAGCATTTTTAAGGAGACGCAGGAGCTCCAATTTGATGTGCTGGCCAACCGGCTCCGCGAGCTGGCCTTCCTCAACCCGGGTCTGAACATCACACTTTCCGATCATCGGGACGGAAAGAGCACAACCTGGCACTATGAAGGCGGTATTGTGGACTTTGTGGTGTATCTGAACACCGCGAAGGACGTGCTGCACCGCCCGCCCATCTACCTGAAGGGGGGCCGGGAGGGCTTGGAGGTGGAGATCGCACTCCAGTGGAACACCTCCTACGCCGAGATCATCTCTTCCTTCGTCAATAATATCAGCACTACCGAAGGTGGCACCCACGTCACCGGTCTCAAAGCCGCGCTGACCCGCACGCTGAATGCCTATGCCACGGCGAACAACCTGCTGAAGTCGGGCAAGACCGAGGTGGCCATCACCGGCGAGGATGTGCGCGAGGGTCTGACCAGCGTGCTCTCGGTGAAGATCGCCGATCCCCAGTTTGAAGGCCAGACCAAGACCCGCCTGGGCAATTCTGAGGCCAAAGGTCTCACCGAGGCGATCGTCAACGAGCAGCTTGGGCGGTTTTTCGAGGAAAATCCTGGCGTTGCCAAGTCTCTGGTGAATCGTGCTGTTGACGCAGCAAGAGCACGCGAAGCTGCCCGTCGCGCGCGGGATCTGGCACGTCGGAAGACGGTGATGGATGGTGGTGGTCTACCCGGCAAGCTGGCGGACTGCCAGGAGCGGGATCCAGCGCTGTGCGAGCTGTACCTGGTCGAGGGGGACTCCGCAGGTGGCTCGGCCAAGCAGGGTCGCGACCGCAAGTACCAAGCGGTGTTGCCGCTGCGCGGCAAGATCCTGAACGTCGAAAAAGCCCGCTTCGACAAGATGTTGGTCAGCGAGCAGATCCAGATTCTGGTTTCTGCCCTGGGCTGCGGCATTGGCGAGGAATTTGATGGCGCCAAGCTGCGCTATGGTCGCATCATCCTGATGACCGACGCCGACGTCGATGGTGCCCATATCCGTACCCTCCTCCTCACCTTTTTCTACCGGCAGATGCCCCATCTGGTGAAGGAAGGGCACCTGTACATCGCTCAGCCGCCGCTCTACCGGGTTCGCCGCGCCAAGACGGAACAGTACCTGCGTGATGATGCGGCCATGGAGGCATTCCTCCTCAAAAATGGTGCCTCCCATTTGAAAGTGCGTGCCGATGAAAAAGAGCTCACCAGCGAAGAGGTGGTCACCTTTGCCGAGCGTGTGGTGCGCTATGCCCCGCGGCTGGAGCGCTTGGGTCGCCGCTATCACCCGATCGTCCTGGATCATTTTTTGGGGATGAACCGCGTTCCCAACACCCTCGAAGAAGCGACGGTACAGGCGGCCGATCTGCGCAGCCTGTTGGGGCAGCGGGCGCCCGAGCTGGACGTGCTGGACGTGATCCCGCTGGAAGGCACCGACGGCCACCCGGTGATCCGGGTGCGCACCATGCAAAATAGCGAGGAACAGCTCACATTTTTCTCGATGGCGGCCATCCAAGAGTTGGAGCCACTGCGTCGTCTCCGCGAGGAAGTTTCCGCGATGGTACCCCTGCCCGTGCGGGTGGGCGATGGTCCGCCGCGAATGGGACTTCTGGAGCTACGGGAGGATGTACTGGCACAGGCTCAGAAGGGCTACGAAGTCCAGCGCTACAAGGGTCTTGGCGAAATGAACCCCGAACAATTGTGGGAAACGACGATGGATCCCAAAAATCGGGTGTTGCATCAGGTTCACGTGGACGAGGCCACCGAAGCGGATCGCATCTTCACCATCCTGATGGGCGATGCGGTAGAGCCCCGGCGGGACTTCATCTACCTGCACGCGCTGGACGTGCGGAACCTGGACATCTGAGGTGCATATGTTCGGAAGCAGAATTGCTGGAATGGGGCACTATGTACCGGATCGGGTCGTCAAAAATGACGACCTCAGCCAGTGGATGGACACCACCGATGAGTGGATCGTGCAGCGCACCGGCATCCGCGAGCGGCGCTGGGTAGAGGGCGACGTGGGTGCAGCGGAGCTGGCCGAACATGCCAGCCGCCAAGCCTTGGAGGAAGCTGGGCTTTCTCCCTCCGATATCGACATGATCCTCTTCGCCACCCTGTCGCCGGATATCTGTTTTCCGGGCAGCGGCTGTCTGCTCCAGGCCCGCCTGGGCATTCCCGGCGTTCCCGCTCTGGATGTCCGCAACCAGTGTTCCGGCTTCCTCTACAGCCTCTCGGTGGCCGACCAGTTCATCCGCACTGGGGCTATGAAGCGTATTCTGGTGGTGGGCGCCGAGGTGCACTCCACCGGTCTGGATCTGAGCACCCGTGGTCGGGATGTCACGGTGATTTTCGGGGACGGTGCGGGCGCGGCGATTCTGGAACAGACTGAGGGAGAATCCCGCATTCTGGATACTGAACTTCACGCGGATGGTCGCTACGCAGAAATGTTGATGGCCGAGGCGCCTGCGAGTCGGCTCAATCCCCGCCTCTCGGTAGAAATGTTGGAAGCCGGTCGGCAATTTCCGAAGATGGACGGCAAGGCCGTGTTCAAGCAGGCGGTGGAGCGGCTGCCCGAGGTGATCCACTCGGTGCTGCGGCGCAACGGGGTTGCCCTTGCGGATGTTGCGCTCCTGGTGCCTCACCAGGCGAACCTCCGTATCAACGAAATGGTTGCACGGCAGCTCAACTTTCCCTTTGAGAAGGTATATAATAATATCCAACGCTACGGAAATACCACCGCAGCCTCCATCCCGATTGCGCTCCATGAAGCGGCTGGGGAAGGACGTTTGAAAAAGGGGGACTATGTTCTTCTTGCTGGTTTCGGCTCAGGCTTCACCTGGGGTGCCAGTCTGGTGCGCTGGTAGATGACTTCCGCCGATAGCAGCCTCCTTTTCCGTGCACGGACCCTCTTTCTGACCGGAAAAGGGGGGACCGGGAAGACTGCGTTGTCGGCCGCCGTTGGTCGTCTCGCAGCCGCCCAGGGTCGCAAGACCTTGGTGGTGGAGGTGGACAACCAGCGGCCTTCCTTGACCAGTATTTTTGGCGTGACACCCAGCTATGCGCCGGTGGAAGTCAGTAAAAACCTCTCCATTTGCAACGTGGAGTGGACCGCCGCCATGGACGACTGGCTGGCGGACATGGTCTCCATCCCGCGTCTGGTGATGATGATCACCCACAACCGGGTGGTCAGCGTCTTCCTCCAGGCCACTCCTGGAGCACGTGATTTAGTGGTTTTGTGGCGGATTTTTCAGCTCTCCCGCAACTACGAAACCGTGATCGTCGATCTCCCCGCCTCTGGCAATGCGGTTGCGATGATGCAGGTGCCCAACACCGCGCGCACGCTGTTCGACTCCGGACCGATCCGGGGCTGTGCCGAGCAATTGCTGGATTTCTTTAGGCAACCGGGTGTGGGTCTGGTGCAGGTCTGCCTGCCCGAGGAGATGGTGATCACCGAGACGGTGGAGACCTTCCGAAAAATTCGCGGCGAACTTCCGATGTTGAAGATACCGGCGGTGGTGCTCAACCGCACCACACCGCCCAGCATCCAGCCCGCCGAACGTGCGCTGCTCGAAAAACTCCGGGCTGGGGCCACGGACACGCTGGCCGTGGAGCTGACCGAGGCGGGCCTCTGGGATGCCGAGCTGGAAGTAGCCACCTTAAACGCCCGGCAACGCCTTGCCGCGGAGATGGGACTGCCGGTGATCAGCCTGCCCGTCCATTCCCGGGGAGAGGGCTCGGCGCGGGTGGTGGGGCAGCTCGCCTCCGCCCTGGCCAGGGCCAGCCAGAGTCCGGTCACCTGGAGGGAGGGATGAACCTTCAAGAGCTGGTACAAACCCGGAAATTGCTGGTCTGTGTGGGCTCCGGTGGCGTGGGCAAGACCACCACGGCGGCGTCGCTGGCCTTGGCGGGTGCCCTGGCAGGGCGGCGTACCCTGGTGCTGACCATCGATCCCGCTCGTCGTCTGGCAAATTCACTCGGACTTCAGGAGTTCGGAAATACGGAAGTTCGGATTGAGCTGGGTCCTGAGGTCAAGGGCGAGCTGTGGGCGATGATGCTGGATGCCCCGAGTACCCTGCGGGACGTGATCCGCAAGGTGGCCAAGGACGACGCTCAGCGCGATGCGGTCTACAACAACCGTATTTTTAAAGCCATCTCCGGGTCTTTTTCGGGTAGTCAGGAGTACATGGCTACCGAGCGTTTGTATGACGTACACATTTCCGGTCGCTACGATCTGATCGTCCTGGACACGCCCCCCGTAAAAAATGCCCTGGACTTCCTGGAATCTCCGGGACGCCTCGTCAAATTTCTCGACCGCCAGATCATGAAGTGGTTTCTCACCCCGCTGGAAGAAGATCGGGTCTTTGGCAAACGCCTCTGGCTGGGGACGGCTGCGGTGGTGTATCGCCTGTTGGGTCATATCTTCGGAAAAGAATTTCTCGGCGAATTGAGCGTCTTTTTTACGCTTTTCCGGGATTTCTACGAGGGCTTCCGCGAGCGGCATGAGGCCGTAGGCAAAATCTTCACCTCCGACGCCACGCGCTTTCTGGTGGTGGCTGCACCCACGGATCCTTCCGTCGAAGTGGCCAGGTTCTTCCTCCAGGAGTTGGCGCAGCGTAGCTGCCCCACCGCCGGGGTGATCATGAACCAGGTCCATCGCTGCAGCAACAACCCGCCCGATGTGGAAGCCCTGCTGGGCAGCAGTGCCCGTGCCCTGGATCCGGTGCAGGCTCCCTCGGTGCTGGCGCGTGTGGGTGCCGCACACCGGCGCCTGCGGGAGCTGGCCAATTTGGACCAACAGCGGGTGGAAGAGCTGCGGCGGGCGGCCGGGAGTCGCCTGTGGATGAAAGTGATCCCCCGAATCAGTGGGGAGGTCCACGATCTTGCGGGTTTGCGCGGACTTCACCATTACCTCATAGAGGATTCAGTCCACTCTGTGTAAACTGAACCATCGCTACCGGAGCGCCCATGATGACCCTGATCCTGCTGGTAACCTCGGCCCACGCTATTCCTTTGGCCCTGGACCCGCAGAACCGCATCACCCTGGGTGCGACCTTTTTGGGCGGACCTTCGCCCGTGGGGATCTCCGGCGGTTTTGAATCGCGCGTGACCCGCATCCTTGCAGCGGAATTTGCGGCCTTTGCCTCGCCGATTCCTCTGGGAGAAGATCTGGCGGGCGAGCTCTTGGCGGAAGAGGATGTCTACCACCTCCGCCATGGGATCTATGGAGATCTGGGCTTTCGGATTCCCCATCGGCAGCCCAAGGGCTTTGCCTGGGACATTCACTTCCGGGGGGGTGGCGGAGTGGTGTGGAACGCCCACGTCGCGCCGGGGGCCTTCAGCACCAGCACCGGCAATTACGAAGTGGCGCCAGCGATGGGAGCCATGGGGGGCGGGGACCTGATGTTTCGGGTGGGTCACTGGGGGCTGCGTGCCGGTGGAAAAGCCTGGGCTTTTCAGGTGGTCGATCAGGCTGAACTCTCCACTGCCATGGTTGTACGCCCACAGATCAGCCTTGAGGCGCTGTTTCAGTGGTAGAGGCCCGGCGGGCCCTTTTGGCTTTTTTCAGCCAGACCCTTGACTGCACCGGTTGAATGGACCATGGTAGTAGAACTGCGTCTCTTCTGGCCGTAGTCGGCGCTTGTCGCTGGTCAACAATAGTCCTTCGAGAAAGAGAGAAACGGGCCGAATGTCCCGGAGCGTCTATGTAGGGAACCTGCCCTACACTGTGAATCAAGAAGAAGTTCGCGAAATCTTCTCCCGCGATGGTCGTAAGGTCGTCTCCGTTAACCTCATCATGGACCGGGAGACTGGTCGTCCGCGAGGCTTCGGCTTTGTGGAGATGAGTTCGGAGAAGGAAGCGGAAGATGTGGCTGCAGCATTCGATGGCCAGATGATGGCTGGTCGTATGTTGAAAGTCAGCATCGCCCGTCCGAAAGACATGGCGGGAGGAGGAATGGGCGGTGGCGGTCCACGAGGGGATCGTCCTTCCTATGGGGATCGTCCCTCCTACGGTGACCGGGGGGACCGACCCTCCTATGGTGATCGCGGGGATCGTCCCTCCTATGGGGATCAGGGAGGTCGGCCTTCCTACGGAGATCGCGGGGATCGTCCTTCCTATGGTGACCGGGGCGATCGTCCCGGCTACGGGGGAGGAGAGCGGCCGCCCTTCGGAGGAGGAGGCGGTGGGGGTGGCTTCCGTCCCCGTCCGGAGGGGGGTGGTTTTCCGCCTCGACCGGATGGAGAGCGGCGTCCTTGGGCGCCGGGAGGTCCGCCGCGCCCCGGTGGCTTCTCCGGTGGTCCGGGAGGTCCCGGTGGACCGGGGGCGCGACGCCCTTGGGAGCCCGGCGGTGGCCCTGGCCGTGGTCCGGGAGGCCCACCGGCCGCCTCGGGTCCCGGGGGTCCAGGTCGATGGGAAGCATGGGATCCACCGGCGTCTACGAAGCGCCGTCCCAGCCCCCGTCGTCCCGAGGACGAGGTGGATGACGATCGCGGGATGAAAGCCGTCGATCGGAAGAAGGGCAAGTGGCGCTACCAGGACTACGACTCCGACGACGACTACGAAGGAGCGGGAGCTCCTCCGGGTGCGGCGGGTCCAGAAGCTCCTGCCGCTCCGGCGGCAGAGGATGATGAGTAGCCTGCTCCGTACTGGAGAAAAACCGGATCACCTGCCTGCCCTGCAGGCGGGTGATCTGCTTTTTTGGGGTCCCCCTTGAGTCCACCCCGGCCGCTGAAGGAACTGCTGGGTATTCAAGCGCTGCCGGTGGTGCTGCGCAGGCCGGTGCTGCGGGCACTTCTGCAACAGGCCGGGGTGGGGATCAATCCCAGCCACATCCTGTTTTTTCCCGACGGAAGCCTGCAGGTGGAAGGGGCCAGCCCGGCACCGGGCTACCGCGCCCCGGAAAGTACGGGGAGCCCGGATGTAACTGCCGATGTCTACGTCATCGGAACGCTGTATTACGAGCTTTTGACGGGAAAAAGATTGGGTCAGCTCCCCGAGCGGGAGGTGTTGCACGGCCCCGCCCTGGATCGGGCCTTGGACGACCTTCCCGATCTGAGCATCGACGATCGGATATTACTCAAGGCCATGCTGGCTTTTCGTCCGGCGTCCCGGGCTCAGCCACGTCTGCTGTTGGCCGAGCTGGTCGAGGCGCGGGGTGCGGCCCCGGTTCAGGTTCCGCCGGCCGCTTTGCCTCCTCCTCCCCCCCCAAAAAACCTGCGCTGGTTTGCTCTGATCGGCTGTGTCGCCGCTCTCTCGATGGGCTGTGCGGTGGGGGGCATCCTGCTGATCTGGCTGATCAACAGCGGGATGTTGTCGCCCTGACGAAAGACTGACGAAGGGCTGACGAAGCCTGTCGAAATTTCGACAGGGGACCGCGGAAAAATCGGCATTCATCCATTGGCACGGATCTTGCATGCGAACAGTGCATTCAGGAGTGCCCTATGAAAGTCGTCGTCTGGATCGCGGATCTGCTGCATGTCTCCTTGCTTTTGAGCCTGTTGTCGCCGCTGGTGGGTGTTGCCGCCTGGGCGGCCTGGGCCTGGCTCCCCCTGCCGTGGATGGTGGCTTTTTCGCTGGTGCCCCTTTTGGCGGCGGTGGCGGCGGTAATTTGCCTGGACCTGCAACTGGTGGGCATCGTCCGCAACCTGCCGGGAAGTCGAATGATCTGGGGGATGGCGGTGGTCTTCTGCCCCATTTTGGCGGCGCCGCTCTTGTGGTGGTACTTCGGCAAGCCCGAGCTGGAGGGGCGTATGCGTGCCGCCCCGATGGCCGCCCGCCGGGCGGTGGTGACGCGCTTTGAGCCGCTGCCTAGGGTACCTCGGGAACGGACACCTTCCGGGCCCCTGGTAGAACTACCGGACGAATGCTGGGAAAATGAGCACACCCTACAACTACGCCCCGTGATACGCCCGGTCATGCAGACCTTTGTGGAGCAGGCACCGCCACCCGGTTAATGCCCGCTCCTCCGGAGGTACCGTGGCTGCAGTTGAGGTTCCCGTCTATGACATTCCCGAGCCTACCGCCGAAGATCTGCAGCTGGCCTACGAGGTGGGTACCCGCAGTCGCTGCACGGAAGAGCACATCGTTCGCCTCGTATCGCGCGGTGAGGTGAAGTTTGCGATCTGGGGGCCCGGCGAAGAAGTGCATGGCACCGCCACCGCCCTGGCGCTCTCCCGCGTGGTACCCCTGGACCGCTTCGGGATTGTGCCCCACTACCGCTCCGGCGCGCTCTGCTCCATGTGGACCCGCCTGCACGGCTACAAAGACTTCACCTTGGATGTGCTTCGCCAGCAATTTTCGAAGGACACCGACCGGATGAGCCGCGGCCGGCAGATGGTCTACCACCTGGACATGAAGGAATTCGGCATCCTTCCGGTGCAGTCCCCTGTGGGGATGCAGTTGGGTAAAGCTGCGGGTTTTGCCAAGGGTTTTCAGACCAAGAAGCAGCAAGGCTTTGCGATGGCCATCGTTGGCGACGGTACCACCGCCGAAGGCGACATGCACGACGCCATGACCGCCGCTTCGGTCTGGTCCCTGCCGCTGCTGATTCTGGTGACCGACAACAACGTCGCCATCT
The DNA here is from genome assembly GCA_903891165.1 of uncultured Pseudomonadota bacterium. Taxonomy (GTDB): domain Bacteria; phylum Myxococcota_A; class UBA796; order UBA796; family SXON01; genus CAITDR01. The sequence goes on along the minus strand of CAITDR010000260.1, from coordinate 12,420 downwards.
CCACCCTGCCGGAGGAGGGGCGCGGTATCAAAAATTTCGCCACCTATGCGGAAAGTTTTGGCATCGCTTCGCTGTCCTGCGACGGCCGGGATTTTGCGGAGGTGTATCAGACCACCTACCGTGCCGCCCGCTACATCTGGGACCAGCAAAAGCCGCTGGTGCTCTATGTGCATAGCCTTCCCAGATTCAACGGGCATTCTTCTGCGGCAGACGTCACCTACGACCTGAGCCAGGACGATCCCCTGATCCGCTTTGGCGAGCAATTGGTGGAGCGCGGCATTGTTGCGGACCGGGACATTCTTCGGCGGGTTCGCGGCGAAGGGCGTGACTTTTTTGCACACCACGATCTCGGCAACGTCATGGGACGCCAGGACGAGGAGCTGCGGGCGCTCCTGGATCAGGTGCGGGCCGAGCCCGAGCCCCCGGTGGCCTCGGTGATGGAGAACATCCGCGCGCCTTTCCCGGCGGTGGAAGAGACAAAGCCCGGATCGGGCAGCACCAATATCAGCTATGCGGGCGCCATCCGCGCTGCCATCCGCAACATTGTGGAGGGGCACAACGGCGTACTTTGGGGCCAGGACGTGGGTCGCCTGGGCGGCGTCATGACCGCAACAGCCGGGTTGAAGAAGCGGTTTCCCGATCGGATCATCGACGCACCCCTGAACGAGCCGCTGATCCTCGGCACCGCTTGCGGCGCCGGTCTGCACGACGATCTGGTGGTCCTTCCCGAGATCCAGTTCGGGGACTACACGCTCAATGCCTTCCACTGGCTGGTGCATATGGGCAATCTGTATTGGTGCACCAACGGGCGCTCCAATTTTGCGACCATCCTGCGTACCCCGGTGGATCCCTTCGGTGGCGGTGCCGTCTACCACTCCATGAGCTTGGACGGCTATTTTACGCCGATCCCTGGCCTGACCATCATCATGCCCTCCACCTCTTTTGATGTGTACGGCCTCTTGATGAGTGCGGCGGAGTATCGAGGCCCGGTGATCTGCCTGGAGCCCAAGTGGATGTACCGCCAGTCTCTGGGGCCGGCCTTCCCAGGGGAGCCCACCGATGCCGAAGGGATCGCGACGCTGAAGAAGGCGATCATGCGCGGAGATGTTCCCGAGTTGTCGCCGGAATTCCGCGTTCCGCTGGGCAAAGGAGTCATCCGCCGGCCCGGTCGCGACATCACCTGTGTGGCTTGGGGTCGCGCGGTGTGGACCGCCATGCGCGCGGCAGAGGCGCTGGCAAAAGAAGGGATCGAGGTGGAAATTATCGACCTCCGCACCCTTGTGCCCCCCGATATGGAGCTGATCTACAGCAGCGTGGAGCGTACCGGTCGCCTGATGGTCGCCGCCGAAGATCGCAAATTTGCGGGCTTTGTGCGCCAGATCCAGGGGGACTGTGTGGAGAAGTACCATGGTCTGCCCTCGCGCGGGCTGGGCCAGAAGTATGTGCCCGGTATCGCCCAGAGCCTCTTGTTGGAGGAGGCCACGGTATTGACCTGGGAAGACATCCACCAGGCTGCGCACGATCTGCTGGGCTTGAAGTTGTCTTTTGCCCGCACACAGGTGGTCGAGGTGGCGCCGCGCTACTTCCTGGTCTGAACATTCACCCCGCTGGCAGCTTTTGTAGGCTGCACTACTAAGGTGTAGGAGGGCCGATCGAAGCTTCCGATCTGACCAAGGGTCTGTTGCGCCTGACCATGGTCTGCAACGAGCGCTGCCCCTTCTGCAATGTGCCTGCCGAGGATTTTTCGACGCGGCCGATGCCCATTGAAGATATTCGGGCGCAGATCCAGGATTTTGTGGCGGGTGGGCAGCAGACGCTGACCATTTCCGGTGGGGAGCCCACCCTCCTGAAGCGTCTGTTGCTGCAGACGATTTTGGAGGCCCGCACGGCGGGGATTTCCTTTGTGGAGCTGCAGACCAACGCGGTGCTGATCGAGGGGGACTATGCGGCGGCGCTCAAAGAGGCAGGATTGACCTCGGCTTTTGTGTCGCTGCTCTCGGATGTGCCCGTGCTCCATGACCAATTGGCGGGCTTGCCGGGCGCTTTTCCGCGCTGTATCTCGGGGATCGAGGCGCTTTTGGATGAGGGGATCGCGGTCACCCTGAACCCAGTGACTGCGGCGATCACCGCGGCACGGGTGCCGGACTATGTGGATTTTGTTGCCCATCGTCTATCGGGCGTGCGCACGATTTCGCTTTCAGCGGTGCAGCCGCATGGGCGTGCTGCAAAAAATCTGGATCTTTTGCCGGACTATGCGGTCCTTGGGCCGGCCATCCGCGAGGCGCGGCGCCGGGCGGATGTCCATGGTATCACCCTCTTGAATCCCTATTGTGGTCTGCCACGCTGTGTGGGCTGGGAGGATGGTGCCCACTGCGCCGAGGCGGCGGAGGCGGCGGAAGAGGACTATCAGGCCCCCAATGTGGAAAATGTGCAGGCCAACAAGCTGCACGGGGCGCCCTGCCGGGACTGCGGGCTCCGCACCCGCTGTGGCGGGGCCTGGCGGGCCTACTGGGATCGTTTTGCCGGGTCCGGGCTTCGGGCGCCACTTCCGCGCCGGACTCCCTGGGAAGGAGGCGAGGGGATCCGTGCCTTCAACGGAGATTTTCCGGCGGGCTGGGCGGAAGATGCGCGCGTCGGGGTTTTTTTGTGGGTGGATCGTCTGCGAGCGGAGGATCTTCCGAAGCTGCGTCGGGCGAAATTGCGGGATCTCGCGGTGGAAGGCTGGGATCGCGAGACCTTGCGAACGGTGCGCAGCTTGTTGGCGACCCCGGAGCCCCTGCCGCAGCGCCAATTCCGGGTGGCCTGGCTTTTACCGGCGGATGCCCTGCTTTTGGAGCGGATCGGGCTGCTTTCGGTGATCGGCGTGGATACGGTGTTTTTGGAGGGGACGGATGGGCGTTTGTCCGCCTTGGCGGCCTTGTTGCGGGGGCAGTTTCCCTCCTTGACGATCAAACAGGGCTGACACGACGGGCCTTGGCGGCGCTTTGGCCGCCGCGGCCCTTGCACGATCTTCGGCAAGCTCCCCTTATTTCCACCTTCTTTGCCTTTTCCCTCCTCTTTTTTTGGCATCCCAACCTTTGTATGCAGCTTTGCCCGGAGTGGATTAAGCTGCGGCCCCACCGGCTCCCAGGAGGCCATTTGCCCAAGCCCGAAGCCCGCCCACGGGTGCCGAAGCCTGAGTGGCTGAAAGTACGGATGCCCGGCGGAGACAGGTACAACCAGCTTAAAGCGCGTTCTCGTAGCCTGAAGTTGCACACCGTCTGCGAAGAAGCGCGCTGCCCCAACATCGGCGAATGTTGGAGTGGTGGCACGGCGACGTTTATGGTCATGGGAGATACCTGCACACGAGGCTGCCGCTTCTGCGCGGTGAAGACGTCGCGTACCGGTCTGCCCCTTGATCCGGATGAGCCAACAAACGTCGCTACCGCGATCGCGGAGCTGGATCTGGACTATGTGGTGCTCACTTCGGTGAACCGCGACGATCTTCCCGATGAAGGTTCCGGGCATTTTGCTGCTTGTATCCAGGAGATTCATCGGATCGCGCCGCGTACCCTTGTGGAAGTGCTGACCCCCGATTTTTCGGGCCACCTACCGCTCCTCCAAAAAGTTCTGGACGCCGAACCTGAAGTTTTTGCCCACAACGTGGAGACGGTGCCCCGCCTCCAGCGTCCGGTGCGCGATCCTCGCGCCACCTGGGAAAACTCGATTGCCATCCTCGAAGGTGCAAAAAAGGGCCGCCCCGGTCAGCTTACCAAGACCAGCCTTCAGGTGGGCCATGGCGAGACCGAGGCCGAGATTCTGGAGGCCATGTGGCTGCTTTCCCAGTCCGGGGTTGACTTTTTGACCATCGGCCAGTATCTGCAGCCTTCACCGGTACACCTGCCTGTCCAGGGTTGGGTGACTCCGGACAGTTTTGTGATGCTGGAGGAGGAGGGCAAAAAGATGGGCTTCAAATACGTGGCTTCCGGGCCTCTGGTTCGTTCCTCCTATAAAGCGGGCGAATTTTTTATCCACCAGTATATCCAGAAGAGCCGGGCGACTGCATGACGGGCCTATCGCATCTGAAAGAGGCGCTCTCTCGCCATCTTTCTAAGGAAAAGACGGTTTTTGTGGGTGAGTCGGCGGGCTGCCATGGCCTTTCCCTGGGGATCCCCGGGCGCCTCCTCCGCCTGCCTCTGTCGGAAGAGGGGATTGTTGGGGTGGCGGCCGGTGTGGCCTTGACGGGTCAACAGGTGATCGTAGAACTCCGCGATCCAGCGGGTCTTGGTCGTGCCTTCTCGGCGCTACACGATGCCGCCGGGGTGGTGGATCGGGCGGAGGGTTTTTCCCTCTCCCTGGTGATTCTGGTCCCGGCCGGTGAACGTTCTCCCCGTGTGCCTGCTGGGGTGCGCCTCTATGCGGCCGCCGCACCGCGCGATGCGGGCGACCTTTTGGAGCAGGCCCTGGCGGCGCCGGGGATCGCCGTACTTCTGCTTTCTTCCGACGCATTGAATGGTGATATTGGGTCTTCTGCTTCGGGTTCTGGGGCGATGATCCGCCAGTCGGGTAGCGCCTGCACCGTGTTGGCCTGGGGGCCCGGGGTGGCCGCAGCAGAGGAAGCTGCCGCTACTTTTGCAGAAGGAACCGTCGAAATTCTCGATCTGCGGATGTTGGCCCCCTTGGATCGGGCCGCCGTGGGTCGCTCGGTACAGCAGACCGGCCGTGTGGTCACCGTTTCGGGCGGGCGCACCTTGGTGACTGCCGTCCAGGAAGCATTTTTGTACTTGGAAAGTCCTCCCGTGGATGTGCCCGCGCAGGCTTCTGCCATCGCCGCGGCCATCCGCTCCAGCATCGACTACTGAACCGGAAGCAGCATGTATATCTTTGAACTTCCCGAAATTGGCGAAGGGGTGGTAGAGGGCGAAGTGGTCCGCTGGCTGGTGGCCGAGGGCGACGCCGTGGCCGTGGACCAGCCCATCTGCGAGATCATGACCGACAAGGCGACGGTGGAGATCTCCACGCCCAAGGCCGGTCGTGTGACAAAATTGCACGGCAAACCGGGCGATATCGTCAAGGTCCACTCCCCTTTGGTCAGCTTCGATGTGGGTGGCGCTTCGGCGGCCCCGGCCCCCAAAGTGGCGGCTGCGGCGGCGGCTCCGGTTCCCGCTGCTCCGCCTGCCGCTCCGAAATTGACGCCAACAACGCCAGCTCCGGTCGCTGCACAGCCCGTTGCCCTCCCGGCACCGTCCCCCGCCGCCCCGCCCTCGGGGGGCGTCGCTGGCGGCGTACACCCCGCGGTCGCGGCAAAACTGCCCCGTCCCCCCGGTACACCCACCCTGGCTTCTCCGGCAGTGCGTCATGAAGCGCGAAAGCTCGGTCTGGATATTGAAGTCGTTCCCGGCTCGGGAAAGGACGGCCGTATCACCAAGGAAGACCTGAGCACCGCGCTTCAGCCCGCCCCCGAACCCCGCGCCCTTCCCGCCCTGGTGGCGCCGCCGCCTTCGGTGGGAGACGAGCGTGTACGGATTATCGGTCTACGCCGGAAGATCGCGGAAAAGATGGTGCAGGCCTACCGCACCGCACCGCACTTCACCTATGTGGACGAAGTGGATGCCACCGAGCTGGTGGCCCTCCGCGACCGCCTGAACGCGGCCGCCGGGCCACGCGGCATCAAGCTCTCCTACCTGCCCTTCATTATGAAGGCCCTCTCGGTGGTTTTTAAGGAATTCCCGACGGTCAACGCCGTGATGGATGAAGAGGCCTTTGAGCTGGTTCTCCGCAAAGACGTGAACATCGGCATTGCCACCGACACCGATGCCGGCCTCTATGTGCCTGTGATCAAGCGGGTCCAGGAAAAGAGCTTGTTTGAGCTGGCCCAAGAGATCGCCGATCTGACAAAACGTACCCGCGAAAACAAGGTCAAGATGGACGAACTGCAGGGGGGCAGCTTCACCATCACCTCTGTGGGCAACATCGGCGGGCGTTTTGCCACTCCGATCCTGAACCATCCCGAAGTGGCCATCCTTGGGGTGAACCAGATCCACGACCGCCCCATGGCCATCGATGGCCAGGTGGTCATCCGCAAGATGTTCTACCTGTCGCCCTCCTTTGATCATCGGATCATCGACGGGGCGGTGGCGGCGCGCTTTGTGTCGGCACTCAAGGCGCTCCTTGAGAATCCCCAGGCGCTCCTTCTGGATCTCCGATGACCGGTATGGATACACTTTTGGCTTCTGCGGATGCGGATGCCAACGCGCGGCTGACTTCCGCCCTGGATCAGCTTCGCGCCTTCCATGCCACCGAAGCCCTGCCGCATGGGGCGGGTCTGGAGGCGTTGATCGCGGGTGCGGTCCTGGGAAGTACGCGGAAAACCTGGATACTTCCGGGGCGTCGGGAGCGTGGGGTGGCGATTGTGCGGGGTGCGGATCGGGAGCGCCTCGAAGCCACCCGTCCCTACCGGGTGCTGCCGCCGGGCGAGGAGCCCGCGCAGCGGGCCCTGCAGGCCGTCGGCATGGCCCTCGCTGGGGATCCCGTGCTCGTCTTCCTCGGCACCGGCTCGATGGCCTACGGCGCCGCTCTGGAGGCCCTTTCGCTCGCCGTGCTCCAGAAGGCGCCGGTGTGCTTTGTTGTAAGCTGGTATACCGATGAAGGGCCCTTTGCTCGGCAGCTTGCCGCCGATCCGGTGGTGCTGGCGGCGGCCCTGGGCCTGGACACGGTGCGGGTGGACGGCACCGATGCGACGGCGGTGATGGCGGCGGTGGCCGGGCCACTTCCCCGCCTGGTCCAGGCGGATCTACGCGGAAAGAGCTGACAATTGGAGAGAAGGCCTGCTACTCCTGCGGATCTGGAGCTGCTGGCCGGGGCTCGTCGCGGCCTCCAGATCGAGGCGGCGGCGCTTGTGGCCTTGGCCGAGGGCCTGGATGAGCACTTTGTGCCTTTTGTGCGGGCACTCCAGGGCTGTACCGGGCGGGTGGTGTGCAGTGGGATGGGCAAGACCGGCCTGGTGATGCGTAAGGTTTCTGCTACATTTTCTTCGACTGGCACCCCGTCATTTTTCCTCCATCCGGTGGATGCCCTTCATGGAGATCTGGGCGCTGTCTGTTCCGGAGATATTTTGTTGGTGGCTTCGGCCTCGGGCCAGACCCGTGAGGTGCTGGATCTGGTGAACGCCGCGATGAACCGGAAAATCCCGGTGCTGGCGCTGGTGGGACGCTTGGACTCCCCCCTGGGTAGGCTGGCGGAGAAAAGTCTGGAGCTGCGGGTGGAGGAGGAAGCATGCCCGTTGAACCTCGCTCCGACCACATCGACCACCGCGCTCATCGCGATGGGGGATGTGCTGGCACTGGCGTTGATGGAGGCGCGTGGCTTCGGGGAGACCGATTTTGCCCGCCTTCATCCTGCGGGAAGTCTGGGGGAGGCGCTGCGGCCGGTGCGCGACCGGATGCTTTTCGGGGAGGCGCGGCCGTTGGTGCAGACCTCGGTGCCCCTGCGCGAGGCCATTGCCGAAATGAGCCGGAAGGGACTGGGGATTGTGGGGATTGTGGATGCCGAGGGGCGCCTGTGTGGCTGCCTGACCGACGGGGATCTCCGGCGCCTGGTGGAGCGGGGGGAGCTGGTGGAGGAGGCGGAGGTGGGGCGCTACATTCGGGGCCTTCCGAAGGGGGTTCCATCAGAATTGCCGCTGCGGGAGGTGCGGCAGCGCATGTATGGGGCCCGGATCACCGCCCTTTTTGTGGTCGATGCCGAGGGTCGGGTGGAGGGATTGATCCACATCCACCATCTGAATTTCTGATGAATCTCCGCAATTTATAGATTTTTTCTATAAAAAGAAAAGACGGCAGATGCGGCTATGTTCCTCCCAGATCGGCCAGCCGCTGCCCGCGGTGCTTCCGTCCTCCTCGGTGGTGGCATGGGCCGGAGAGCAGCTTCGCCGGGGCAGCACCTGCAGCCCGCCCGCCTGCAGCAGCTCCTGAAATCCCTGGCGGCTGCGGCGCTGGGAGTTGGGATCTTCGCCGGGAAGTCCGGAAAATTGGGTGATCCCCTCCACAAAACGCAGGATCCCCAGGGGACTGTGGATGTCCAGCACGGTGGCGCGCTGCTCCTGGGTGGTGCCACTGGCGGCATAGCGCTTGCGCTCCCAGCGGCTGGTCTGGTGGCCTCCTTTCTGGCGTTGGCTGACCACTTCTCCGGGTACCGCGAGGCGAAAATCCTCGGCGCGGAGCACCCGATCGGGGGGCCAGCTTCCCGGCTCGGGAGGATCTTCCCATAGCGGCTCGCCGGTGACCGCCAATTTTCCTGCCGATGGACTGCTCAACACCAGCCAGACTGTCGCTTCGCGTAGCTGCTCGCGTTCCAGGACATGCGCCCGCAGCCCCAGAAGCCGCCCTTTGCGGGTCCGGCGCTCCAGCTCGGCGCGGTCGTCGCTGCGCAGGGCCACCCGGGGTACACCGGTGGCCGAGAGCGCCCGGGCGGTAGGCAGGTCCAGATCCAGGCCGGAGACATAGGTCTCGGGTGCAGCATGTTCTACCGCAAGCAGATATTGAAAGCGGAAGGGCGGCAACACTATTTTCTGGGGGCGCAGCTTGCGGTAGACCGCATCGAGGCGCTGCTCCACCTCTGCCAAGGCGACCATTGGAAATTCAGCACCACGAACCGATAGAACGGCCTCCTCCAAGAGCGCGAGCGGATCCTCTTCCTGATCAAACAGGTTTTCGGTGCCGGCGTAGCTGGGATCGGCTGGAGCCTCCGGCGGGGCTTCGAAGGGAGTAACGCCAAGCGGGGCTTCGGGTGGGGCAAAGGGATCAAAGCCAGAAAGCCCCTTTTTGGGGAGGTTCAGGCCGGGATCGGTACCGCGCTCTTCGGGCTCGGAGGGAGCAGGAGGGAGGACCGGGGGTGGCGCAGATTCTGTAGCAGGGACTACGAGGGTGGGGGAGGGGTGGGGCAGGGTGGGTCGGACAAAGTGGTTCTTTGAATCTGGAAAAGTGTAGGGAGAAGCAACGGTTGCGGGGGGCGGCCGGGGAGGGGCGGCTGCGGGGGCCGGGAGGGGTGCTGCGGGGGGCGCCGCGCCAGGGAGGGGCGCCGCAGTGGCGGCGGCGGGGGGACTCTGGGGTGACGTCGGCGTGGGTGGCACCGGAGCGGATGCCGGGGTGGGCACATCGGGCGGACGGCTGGTCAAGGCTTCTTGAAGCGCACGCAGGCCGCCGCCGGACATGGCTTTGCGGACCAGATCATCCAGATTTGCCGGGAGCTTTTTTTCGGGAGGGGGAGGAGGAGGCGGCGTAGGGTTTGGCATCTTTTCGCCGCAGTACAGGCAGCTTGAGCGATGGGGAACATTCAAGCGCTGGCAACGGGGACAGGGGCTCAATGGCGCTTCCGACGGCCAAAAAGCAGACCAAGGAGTGCCAGCCCCGAGAGGGGAGAGCCCGTCTGGCAGCCGCAGGAAGCCGGCTCCTCCGCCACTTTTTCGGGAGGGCTGTCCTCGGCCGGCTCCGAGTCCTCCGCAACCGGCGGCTCGCTCTCCTCCACCGGATCGGCGGGAACGCCGCCTGCGGCGAGGTTCCAGCCCTCCTGAAGATCGGGGTAGTAGCTGCCCTCTTCCCCAGCCGCGAAGACCGCGTAGTACCAGGTCTCCCCCGGAAGTACCCGGCGATCCTCCCAGGCCGTGGCCGTGCCTGCCGCTGCCGGAGCCTCCAGCAGCACTTCCCCATCCTCGGGTCCAGTAGGAGCAAGGTCCTTTTTCCGGATCAGCCGTTGACCCCGCAAGGGCTCGATCCAGGGCGAGGTCCAGCTCAGGTGTACACTCGGCTGGTCGGTGGTGGCACTCAGGTTGTGCACCTGGTAGTGACCGGGCAGGTCGGCCAGCTCGGTGATGCAGAGCTGATCGAGCTGCCAACCGCCATATTCCAGGCCCGCATCCGAGCTCAGCTCAAATTGGAGCTGTACCTGGCCGTCGGTCAGGGCGGCGCTCAGATCCAGCTCCTGAAGGCTCCAGTCCGTATCCAAAGATGCCACGGATCCCGAGCTACTCGCTGGGTTTTCGTAGAGCAGTGCCTGATCGGCAAAGATGCGGGCGTGGTCATAGACCCCATCCTCCACCGTCAGCCAGCGCCGGAAGGAGAGCAGGTTGAGGTGGCCGTTTGTCGTGAGATTCAGCGGGGGAGAGCGCAGATATTGGGCGTTGCTGGGGCGATAGTCCCCATCCAAGACGATGGCGGCGATGCCGTTGCCCGACCAGGCCGCGGTGGGGTCCCAGGGACCACCGCCGACGGGGCTCCCAAACACCCAGTCGTCGCTGTAGAACTGCTCGGGGGGAGCGTCGGAAGATCCACCGCCATGCTCCCATCCTGCGGCGCCGCTCTCAAAATCTTCGCACCACAGCGTAGTCTGGTCGCCCACCCAGAAACTGTAGAGGGCGTTGTTGTCGCCTTCGTGGCTGGCCCAGCGGTCGCTGCCATCCGCAGATTGGAGTGCGGCAAAATAGCGAACTTGTTTCCCGGCAAGCTGGCGGGGAATGGTGCCGGTGTAGTGGTCCCCGTTGCGGGTCAACACCAAAAAGTCCCAGCCTTCGGTGGGGTCGGCGGGCGGGGTGCCGGAGTCGCCGCTGTCGGCACCGCCACTGTCTTCCGAGCCGGGCGGCGGGCGGGTGCCAGGCGCCGGGTTGTCGGTGGTGCTGTACCAAAGCTCCACATGATCGGCGTCAAAGGTGGCACAGTCTGCGGTGAGGCTGTAGATCTCAAAATCGACCGGGTAGCCCTCGTCCCAGGAGGAGGCGGAGGGGGGAGGGGTGTGAAAGAGCTGGAGCACCCCGATGGCGCCGGGGCCCAGGCCATGGTGATCCAACAGCGTCAAGAGCTCGCAGGCGTGGGGAGTTCCATTGGAGAGATCGCCGTCATCCTCGTCCGCCAACAAAACAGCTTCGGCCAGATCGGTAAGGCCCGGCCCCTGCTCCAGGGCACCTAAAAAGAGCAGATCGGTGGCCTCGGCACCCCAACTTGCGCGGAGGTTCCAGAGGAAAGAAGCCCAGATCAGCCCATCCGCATGGGACTCGCCCACCCGATCCTGGGGGTAGCGTTTGTCGGTGTCGATCTCGCGGATGTAGGTACCTGGCCCGAAGGCATCGGGCACCAACACCGGATCTTCGAGGATGGTCGCGGCGATATAGTCGGCAGAGCCTTCAGAAACATCCGAGGCAAAGCTGCCGCCCGCAAGGATCCAGTCGTGGATGCCGTGGCCCAGCTCGTGGTAGATCACGTCGGCGGAGCGGCCGAATTCGTAGCAATTTCCTGGATCTTCGCGGAGAAAGTTCACCGTACCGCTGGTGTACCAGGCGTTGCAGCTTCCCTGATCCAGACCAACGGTAGCGGTGATGGCTTCGCGCAGCATCCGGTGCCCCGGCCAGCGGCTGCCCAGCCAGTCCAGGAGGACCCGGTGGTGATAGAGCACGTCGGAAGCGGCATAGGAGACGTCGGTGCCCGTCTGAATCACAAAAGAGTCGGTTCCCCGCGTACTCACCACCCGACCGTACTGGTTCACCGAGAGCAGGGAGCCGGTAAAAGTCACCCAAAGACCGCCGGAAAGTCCATGATCTCCGGCAGAATTGGTAGTCTGGAGTACACCGTTGCTGTCCTCGACCGACACCTCGTAGGCGCCGACGGTGAGCTGGGGGTCGCCGGGGCTGCGCTGCTCGGGTTTGTGCTCCACACGGGCCGGATAGCGCAGGTCATAGCGGTATTTTTCCGCACCGGTGCGGTCCCGGAAGACCCGCTGGTCACCCTCCTCCAAAAGGCGGCCGATCAGGGGCTCTCCTTTGGTGGGGTGTACAAAAATTTTCTCACCCGGCAAGGGACTGACCGACAGGGAGATCGGGGTGAGGCGCACCCAGATCCCGGCAATCTTCCCGTCGATCGCGACCAGAAGGACCTCGTCCCCCAGAACTTCGGCCCCCTTCCAGTGCCGACCATAGCGGAGGAAGCTGCGATTTCCCTGTTTGGTCACCCCCAAAAAGCTCAGCTCCCCGCCCAAAACATGGGAGAGCGCCGCCACCTCCTCTACCAGCTCGGCCGCACGGGTCGTCGGCACTGCGGGGGCATAGAGAAAGCGCGGCGTACCGTTGCGGGGATCCCAGCGGGCCGCCCAGTGGCCGCCCCAGCGGCTCCGAAAAGCCTGCCAATCGGATCGCTGGGAAAGGCGCCATTGAAGCGCCACATCCATAGAAAGGTGCGGGGAGGGCGGACCAGAGGGCAGGGCACCATCCAGCGGTGCCATGCCCATCAACAGCAGCAGACTCAGCATCGGCTTAGCGTAGCGCGATCTACTGCTTGGTGCAGATCAGGCCCACATCGGACTGGGTGCTACCGCCAAAGCCGGCGGCCCCGGAGACGGGGTACTGGACGGAGAGGACGGTGCCCGTGGGCGTCGTCGGAGAGAGGTTGTTCAGGCCCT
>CAITDR010000259.1 GCA_903891165.1 uncultured Pseudomonadota bacterium | reverse complement strand
GGGAGGATCGCGGATCTCGCGACGATCGTCCCCGTGATGATCGTGGGGATCGTCGGCGTGAGGAGCGTCCCCGCGAGGACCGGCCGCGGGATAGCCGTCCCCGCGTGGAAAATCCAGAGCTTCCCCGCAGCGATGTGGCTGCCGAAGCCGTCCCTGACGCTTCGGTGAACGCCGAGACACCCGCCGAGGCCACCGTCGAGCCCCGGCCCGCCAAACGGCGGGAGCCGCGTGCTGAGCGCCGCCCTGAGGCCGCCGAAAGGCAAGAGAAACGCGGCGAGAAAAACGAGCGGTCGGGACCGGAAGTTGCCGAAAGGAAAGAGCTACGCGACGACAAAAAGGAACGGTCGGGCCCGGAGGTTGCCGAACGGAAAGAAAAGCGTGAGGACAAAAAGGGGCGTTCGGGCGCCGAGAAGAAGGCCGAGCCATCGCTGGATCAGCCCGAAGGCTTGCCCGTACCTCTTCCTCCTCCGTCGGACGACGCCGACTTTGAAAGCGAAGAAGGTGGAGAAATCGAGGCAGGTGGGGAAGAAGGTACCGGTGCTGAGGGTACCAAACGTCGTCGCCGCCGTCGTCGTCGCACCGGTCCCCGGCCGGACACGACTCCCGCTACCTGATTTCAGGAGGTTTTATGCTGAGCCTGCTTTGGATTGCTCTTCCTGCCTTCGCGCAGGAAGAAGTCACCTACGACGGGAGCTATCTGGGCGATGCCCCGGCCTACGCCAAGGGCAAGCCCGTCAGCATCACCCACAGCGGGGGAAACCTCTCCGTCCGCTGTATGGAAACCCAGGGGATCTCCGCACGCGTCCAGTTCACCGTGCGCGGGACCGACAAGGGCGCTATGCAGTCCTTTGGCGATGGCGTCAAGATGGCGGTAAGCGGCGATGCCAACGGGGGCTCGGTCAAGACCGCCATACCCAGCCGGGGACGCGGGATCAGCTTCACCGATGTGGTGCTGACGGTCAGCCTGCCCAAAGGCACCTCTGCCCTTAGCATTTCGCATAGTGGCTCAGGCTGGGTCGAAGTATTTGGCTGCGCGGGCAACCTGAAGCTGACCTCTGGAGCGGGGGGCGCCTATGCCAGCGGTGCCTTCACCTCTGTCAACCTGACGGCATCCGGCGGGTCTGCGACGGTGGAGCAGGAAAAAGACGTACTCTGGACTGGAACCTCCACCATCTCGGCACCCGGTGGAGCCATCACCCTGACCTTTGCTTCGGCGCAGGGTGGAAAGTTCTCGGCCGCCGCCGCGGAAGTGTCGGTGCAGCCGCTGATCATGGGCACCAACAGCCCCTCTCTGGTGACCGGCAGCATGGGGGTCAGCGGACCTACCATTACGCTGAAGGCCAAAGATCGGATCGACGTCAAGACATGGTAGCACGCCAAAGCGCCTGAATCGGGCTCCGTCTTCCACTGTAGGAAGACGAGCCCGTCAAGCGTAAATGGATCAGGTGCCCTTGATCGAGTCCATGGTCCAGATGGTGCGGATACGGATCGACGCACCACTTCCATCCACCTTGGCGTGGCAGGCCAGACGGGTGTTTGGACCGTACTTTTTCTCGTCCAGGAGCTTCTGCTCGGCGGCGGAGGGGGCGCGCAGGCCCGCGGCCTCGATGATGTCCACCACACAGCCGCCGCAGCCCCCATCGGGGCAGGAGGTGGCGATGGGTGTCTCCAGGATCTGCGAGGCCATGGCCAAAGTGTAGCCAGGCTCACAGTCGATCCGGTGGCTGCTGCCCGAGGGCAGGGTCATCGTCAGGCTCAGCTTCTCCGTAGGCGTGGGGCCGGAGCTTCCCACCAGAGCGGCCTTGATTTTTTTGCGGATTCCCCAGGGAGTCATTTCCGATTCTCCGACATTTCCAGCTCGTGGGTGAGGAAGTGGAAGGCATCGTCCACCGAGTCGGTGACGTGCATTAACAGCAGGTCTTTTTCGTTGATCGTGCCCCACTCCACCATGGCATCCAGGTTGAAGATGGAGTTCCAGTAGTCTTTTCCAAAGAGCACCATCGGCAGGCGCTTTTTGATCTTGCCGGTCTGCCGCAGGGTGAGGATCTCGAACATCTCGTCGCAGGTACCAAAGCCGCCGGGCATCACCACCATGGCCTTGGCCAGGTAGGCGAACCAGTACTTGCGCATGAAGAAGTAGTGGAACTCAAAGGCCAGCTCCTGCGGCACGTAGCGGTTCACCTGCTCCTCGAAGGGCAGCGAGATTCCCAAGCCCACCGAACGTCCGCCTGGCACCTCGGCGGCACCGCGGTTGGCCGCTTCCATGATGCCCGGCCCACCCCCGGAGCAGATCAGGTAGCGCCGCAGCTCCGGCCGGTTCATGGACCACTCGGTGAGCCGACGGGCCAGATCCTGGGTGTCTTTGTAGTATTTTGCGATACGCGTGGCGCGCTTTGCTTGCACAAGGGCGCGCTCGGCGTGGGCCTTGGCCAGCTCGCCCTCGGCGGCGGCAAGGTTCTGCTCGGCGTCTTCCAGGTCCAGCTGGGCCTGCTCGGGGGGGCGGATACGCGCCGATCCGAAGATCACGATGGTATCACTGACCTTCTGTTCGAGAAAACGCGCCTGGGGCTCTTCGTATTCGCAGAGAAGGCGAATGGTGCGGGAGGCGGGGGAGGTGAGGAAGCCGAGGTTTTTATAGGCTTTTTCCGTCGGGGGCATTCAGGGAACTCCAACGGTACTATCTAACATGGGTGAGCCTTCCTGCCCCTGCGGAAAAATGTCTGGAGTCCGGTAGCAGAATCCGGGCGGTGGGGTGTCTGCATGGAGGAAGCAGCGGCATGTTCCGCGCTGGAGAGAGCATGAAAAGTTTGTCCTTGATGTTGCCTTTGGGCCTTCTTCTGAATGGC
>CAITDR010000258.1 GCA_903891165.1 uncultured Pseudomonadota bacterium | reverse complement strand
CACGCTGCCGCAGCTCGCGGGTGGACTGGTAGCCATACATCTACGGCATCATACAGTCCATCAATACCAACAATTACGAGTGTCTTTCGACGGCCTCCACAGCCTGTGCGCCATTTTCCGCCACATCCCAGGTGTAGCCGATACGCTCCACCAGCTTGGAGCTGAGGCGCTGATTGACCGGGTTGTCCTCGGCGATCAGGATCTGTCCCCCTCCCCCGCCCGGGCGGAGCGGGGCGGCCGGGGCCCCCCGAGGGGCGGGTGGCTTGGCGGGCGCCTCGTTCAGCCTCAGCCGGTGCAGCGCGTTGCGCAGGGCATCGCGACGGATGGGCTTGGGCACCACACCGGCAATGCCCGCCTCCTGCAGGTTGCTGCTGCTCTGGCCGTGGCCCAGTCCGCCCATCCACAAGATTTTCAGCCCATCAAAGCTACGATCGACATGCAGTGCTCTTGCCAAGTCAAGACCAGAGAGGCCGGGCATATGCTGGTCGAGCAGTGCCACCTCAAAAGGCTTCTGGCTGCGCGCCTGCGCCAGAGAGATCAGGGCTTGAACTCCACTTTCTACCATCACCACTTCCAGGCCCCAGGAGCTCAGACTGTCCAGCAGGGCGGCACGACTGGCGGCGTTGTCGTCCACCACCAGCGCCCGCATGCCCTTCAGGCTGGGATCCACCCGCTCGGGCTGCTGCGCCTGCACGGGGAGTCTGGCGGTGAACCAGAAGGTGCTGCCTTGGCCAGGGCGGCTTTTGACGCCAACTTTCCCGCCCATCAGCTCGACCAACTGCTTGGAGATGGCCAGTCCCAGACCGGTACCGCCAAAACGTCTCGTGGTGGTGCCATCTGCCTGGGTGAAGGGGGTAAACAGGCGGGAGAGGGTCTCCTCGGCCATGCCGATGCCGGTGTCCCGCACCTCAAAATGGATCTGGGCGTGGCCGCTGGCGACCATCAAGAGTCGTACCGCGAGGACCACCTCTCCGTGTTGTGTAAACTTAATCGCGTTGCTCACCAGATTTATCAACACCTGCCGCAACCGGTTGGGGTCGCCCATCAGCCGCTCTGGCACACCGGGTGCGACATGCGCCACCAGCTCTACCGTGGGTCCACCTCCCTTTTCCGAGAAAATCTGGAGGACCTCGTCGATCAGCACCCGCAGCTCAAAGTCCACACACTCCAGCTCCAGTCGCCCCGCTTCGATCTTGGAGAGGTCGAGGATGGAATTGAGGAGGTTGAGAAGGTGGTTTCCCGAATTTCTAACGATGCTGGCATATTCGCGCTGCTCGTCGTCCAGCGAGGTGTCTAGGAGCAGGCCCGCCATACCGATGACCGCATTCATGGGAGTGCGGATTTCGTGGCTCATATTCGCCAGAAATTCACTCTTGATACGCGACGTGGCTTCGGCCTCGGCACGGGCCCGCTTCAGCTCCTCCTCCGCGAGTTTGCGGAAGGTGATGTCGTGAAAGATTAGGACAGAGCCGACAATCTCTTCGCCCTGATAGAGTGGCGTCAGGGCGTAGGAGACGGTGACCGGGGCCGCTTCCCGGTGCGCAAACAGGGTATCGTCGTTGCGGTGGGGGCGCCCGTCCCGCAGCGCCCGCTCCAGGGCCTGATCGCGCGGCAGCTCGCTGCCCTGGATCAGCTCCACCAGCGGGCGCCCCCGCAGCTCGCGCTCCACCCATCCTAAGAGTCTTTCTCCCGCGGGGTTCATGGAAAGTAGCTTTCCATCCCGATCAATGGTGGCCAGACCGTCGCCTGTGGCTGTGATGATAGCCTTGAGCTTGTCGCGCTCCATGGCCACCGCCATCTCCGATGCGCGCCGGAGGCTCTCCTCCAGCTGCTGCATCTCTGCAGAGACTCTCTCCAAGGATCGTTCTAAAAGGTAGCGATCTTCTTCCGCTTCTCCATAGGAGCGTGCAACCAGGTCCAGCAGGGCGGACCACCCTGCTGGCTCCGGCGGCGCTTCGACCGTCGCTCCCACTTTTTTGATCTGCCGAAGAAGTAGGCGATTTTCCATAGGATTCTCCCGCAGAAGGACGGTCAGGGCATCGGCCGGATCACGACGACAACCCGCCGGTTCAGCGCCCGACCCTCAGGGGTGTCCGACGGGGAGACGGGGTGGCTGGCACCTCTGCCCGCAGCCAGGACCCTTCCGGCGGGCATGCCGAAGGAGTCCACCAGGGCATGTACTACTGCAACCGAACGGGCGGCGGTCCATTCCCAAGGGGTAGGCCATAGTTTACGGAGTGCGGCGCTCAGGGGCTCGCCATCGGCGTAGCCTTCCACCGTCGCCTCCACGGCGTGCAGCTTCAGCGCGGTGGCCAGCAGATCCAACATCGGCAGCGCCTCTTCGCGCAGCCGCGTGCTGTCGGCCGCAAAGAGTAGATCAGCAGGAAAGGTAACCCGAACCTCCTGAAGCTGCCGCTGGACCCCCACCGGACCATCGGCATAGATCTGCACCAGCTCGGTATAGATGGCGGGCGGCGAGCTATCTCCGCAGCTTTGTTTTTGCTGTTCAAGCAATAGAATACGCTGCTTCAAGGCGATTACTTCGCGGTCAAGCTGGCTGATCAGCGCCCTATCTTTTTCGGAGGTGGCCAGCGCCAGCGAAAACAGCAGCAGGATCATGTGGCACTCAGCGGCGGATCGATGCCCCACTCATGGGGCCCAAAACCCTTGGAGGATCCTGTACCAAAGCCTCTTCCGGAGGCACGACTGCGCAGCCAGCGCTCGATCCACGCGCTCACACCCTCCGGGTAGCGGCTCCGCCAGCTTCCTCCTTCAAAAACCCGCGCGCAGGTCATCCACATCAGGCTGTCCGGGTGGGCATCCACCGGCTCTCCTTTATGTTCGCCCTCCAGGAAAATGATACTCCCGTCCTTCCCCTTGCCCAGGTGCCCGGTCTCGGGTGGGTGGCCGACCGCACCGGCCCAGTCCAGCATGCCGGCCAGATCGTCGGGGACCTGGTTCCGGCGGACCAGCTCCAAAAAAGCACGACCGCAGGCCTCGGCGTCGTTGGTGGCACGGTGGGCCCCGACCAGCGGGATCTCCAGCCTTGCCGCCAGCTCGCCTAGCTTGTGGCTGCGTGCGTCGGGAAAAAAGGCGCGCGACAGGTCCACCGTATCCACTTCGGCCGGGGGAAAGGGCCATTTCAGGCCCACCCGGTCGAATTCATAGGACAAAAAGCGCTGGTCGAAGGGGTAGTTGTGCGCCACGGTGACCGCATTGGCCAACAGCCGATGGATCGCATCGGCATGCTGCTGGAACACCGGCGCTCTTGCGACGTCCTCGTCGCGAATACCGGACACATCGGACGCCTCTTTGGGAATAGGCATCTCCGGGTTGAACAGGTGGTGGTGTGGGATCATCTTCACCACCGATCCATCCGGCCCGAGCTTGAACTCAATGCCTGCAAACTCGATGATCCGGTCCCCATTTTCGGGATGGAGCCCGGTGGTTTCGGTATCAAAGGCTACAATCGACAGGTCACGCCAGCGCATCTTTGGCGGCTAACCGATCGTCGGTGTGCTGTCCATATGTGCAGAGGAGAGGCCAGAGCGCCGCCTCCTCCTCCCTCAAAAACTGAGCTCCCGCTGCACCCACCCCGCCTCGCCATCCCACACCGAGGCCACCACGCGGCTGCCTTCCACATCAAAAGAGTCCACCCAGGCGGAGCCCAGGGGCTGACAGCTGACGGCGCCTGCCGACTGGCGGCAGAGGGAGGTCTCGGTGCCTTCCAGGCTGGCCCAGTAGAGCGACTCACCCTCCCAGAGCGGGCGGAGGTGGGGAAGGACTTCGCCGGTGCCGGGGATGGTGGTGGCGGTGCTCCAGCTGCGTCCGGCGTCCGTGGACTCCCAGAATAACAGAAAATTGCCGTTGTCGTTGCTGCCGATGGCCGCAACCCGCAGGGTGGCGCCGCCCAACCACAGGGCCGGGCGCTCTACGCGGTGGTTGCCGCCACCCAGCACGGGGCTGGCGTCCAGGTCCACCCACTTTCGTCCGTTGGGGGGAAAGACCTGGATACCCCTGCTGATTCGGTCGCGACCTGCACCCACCGCCGAGGCGAACTTCCCCTCGGATAAAGCCAGGGACAGGTCCACCCGGTACTCTCCGCCCTCCTGGTTGTTGGTCCACTCCGTATTCCAACCGTCGCTGGGACTCCAGGTAGCTACCTTGATCCCCGTCCATTCGATGCCGGTGGTGGTGATCTGGTTGGGGTTCTCTACCCAGGCAGCCCACAGTTTCCCGTCCTCTATCCGCAGCTCCGGCAGGAAGCTGGGGTTGACTTCCATGGTGGGAAGCTCCAAAATCTCCCAGACACCCCCGTCCACACGGCTGCGGCAGGCCGGGGTCCAGGGCAACCGACCTTCCTCGGACAAGGCGCCCCATTCGCGCCAGCAGATCACCGTCAGCCCATCGCCACTGGCCATGACGGGAGCTTCCGATAAGACAGTATTTGCCGATGATAATACTTCGCCGCCGTCGATGCGGATTTCGCTGCGGTGGCTGGCAGTGGGGAGCAGGTGGCGGGCGGCCACGTTGCCCCCGGCCAGAGAAAGGGAGGTAGCGCCTGCCGGATCGCGAAAGTCCAGTCCCGCAACCAGGTCGTTCATCGCAACACCTTCCATAAAGGGTGCCTCCATCCCGAACCAGGCGGCGATCAGGCTGCTGGTGTCGGTCTGGAGCCACGCCCCGTCGGCCACACGCCCCGGTTCTACCCCCGGACCGGCCAGAAGTAGAGGAAGAGCGCGGCAATCGATGCAGGAGTCGCCATGTTGCCGCCAGGCTTCCTCCCCCTCGTAGTTGTCGCTGTGTCGTCCGTGGTCCGTGGTGACCACCACCAGGGTGTTGTCCAGCCACTCTTTTTCCGAGTTCTGGAGGGTAGCCCAGAATTCTTTGAAGCGACTGGCGATGGTCTGCACACCCTCTTCATAGGCGTCGGCGCTGGTAGAAAAGTGACCCATCCGGTCCACATTGTGGATATTGGCGACCAACAATCGGGGGTGCGTTTTGATCTGTTGCTCCAGCGCGTCGAACACCTCCCGGTCGTCGGTGGAGGCCTTGTTCCCGTGTTCCACCAGCTTGAACCAGCTGTCTTTTTCGTAGGCACTGGGGTACAGGGTCGCGGAAGTGTCCTGAAGAAGTGGCCCGTTGGACACAAATGCGACCTGCGAAGGGGCGAAGAGCTGTTGGTCCAGGCCCAGCTGGAAGAAGGTGGGCAGGTCCGCCCGGTACAGCGTAGAGACGCCGTCTTGGGTCTCCATCAGGCCGATCGTGGAGGCTCTTCCTGTAAAAAGACTGACATGGGACGGTGTGGTGATGGTGACCCCGGGGTGCAGGGTTTCCCGCACCACGGTGGCGTCCCTGCCAAAAGAACTCCAGAGGACCTCTGCCCATTCTTCGCCGGTCGTGTTGGTGAGCTTGGAGATGTGGCCTTCGCCGCGGGTCAGCTCGGCGGTGCGGACGCCGTCCAGCACGATCAGCAGGAGGTTCCGGTCTTTAAGCACGGCCGGCGGGGCCGTCTCCTCCTTGCTGGTCGTACAACCGAGCAAGGCGACGCAAAACAGAATTGCGCGGTTTTGAACGGCCATCAGCGTCTCCGGGGGGTCAAGGTAGCATGCTCTGCATCAAAGAGCGATACCGCCGGGTCCAGCAGCGGCCGTCGCCTCTACCGGCTACATTCCCTCTACGGGGGTTTGGGATGCTGCTCTGGAGCCTTTTTTTGATCGGTTGCCCGGAGGAACAGGCCAAGCCAGAGCTTGTTTCGACGCCCCTTTTTGCCTGCGGCGACGGGGAGATCGACGCCACCGAGGACTGTGATGATGGTCCGGCAAATAGCGACAGCACTCCCGATGCCTGTCGGTCGGATTGTTTTTTGGCCCGCTGCGGGGATGGGGTGGTGGATGCGGGAGAAAGCTGCGACGACGGCCCGGAACTTTGGGGGGGGGATGGCTGCGATCCGGCCTGTCAGGTGGAAGCGGGCCCTGCAGAGCTGGAGCCCAACGATGATCAGGGAACGGCCCTGCCCGTTCGAGAGGACTGGGTTCTAAGTGGATCTCTGCCGGAGGGGGATCGGGACTGCTACAGCATGGACCTGCCTGCCTGTGGCGCCGTGGCGGTGCAGCAGCGGGGGGACTGTGGCGAGAGCCTGCTGTTTGTGTTGTTGGATCCTTCCGGTGCGCAGGTGGCCGCGGGCGGGCGGGACGCCGATGGCTGCGCGGTCCTCGACCCCGCCGAGGAACCCGGTGCCCGCTGGGTGGCGGAGGGGGACTGGACCCTCTGTGTCTCCGCGCTGAACAGCGCGGTGATTCCCGGCTACACCCTGGAGTTTTCGACCCCCGACCCGGTGGCCAGCGGTCTGTCCACGGTGGGGGCCGACACCGACGGCGATCAGATCCCCGATAGTTGTGACGCCGACATTGACAGTGATGGTCTGGAAAATGATGCAGACAACTGTCCAGGGGTGAGCAACGGCCCCCTCAGTCGTCCACCCGAGCTTTCTCCCGAGGGCTACGTGCAGAATTGGCTCTCCATCGGGCCTTTTACCACTGGTGTCAGCGAAGACACCTGCCAGCCGTCGCCGGATCTTTTTGTAGAGGAGGATGCACTCCTGGCCTGGGTGGCCGGAGATCAGGTTTCCGAAAAGACCTGGATTCTCGAAGATATTCCCGGTGGCTATTTCGACCTTCTGGGCCACTATGGCGGGGTGGCTGCCCCGCGGGAGGCCTACAGTCTGGTCTATTTTTTTAGCGAGCAGGCTGCGAGTCTGACGCTTTCCGTCGGCGCGGATGACGGCGTTTTTGGCTGGTGGAATGGGGAAAAGGTGCTGGATATCTCCTCTTGTCAGGGCGTGAACGTGGACCAATTCCAGGCGCCAGTGAGCCTGGAGGTGGGCTGGAACCAGCTGCTCCTGAAAGTCTACGATCAGGGGGGCGGCTTTGGCCTGATCACCCGCTTCTATGACGAAAATGGCGCTATCTTCCTCGACCTTGCACCCTCCCTCCGCCCGGATACCGTCTGGACCCCCGATCAGAGCGACCACGACGGGGATGGCCTCGGCGACGCCTGCGACCCCACCCCCTGAGGCCCTCCCCATGCTGCTCTTCTGCCTGACTGCCTTCGCTGCCGACGATCTTTTCTACCCCGATGAGGGAGATCGCCAGCTTTCTATTGGTACCCTGGTGGTCGATGGCAGCATCCTTGGCCGTAGTGGGCGCCTTCTCCTCGCCCTGCGGGAGCCGACGGATTTAGCCTATCTCTCAAAAATTGAAGGTGTGAGTCAGGTCCGTGCCCTCCGCGGAGAGGTAATCTCCCTCTCTCTGGAGCCCGGCACCGACGATTTGGCGTTGGCACGGAAATTGCATGCGGACCCCCACATCGCATGGGTACATCCCGATCTGATCCTGCCCATCCACATGCTGTATATGCCGGATGATCCCTTTCTTCCTGACGAATGGCATGTGGAGCATATCGACCTGCCCTTGGCCTGGGACTACGCCTCCGGCGCGGGCCAGATCATCGCCGTGGTGGACTCCGGGGTTCAGGTGGGGCACCCGGATCTCCGCCTTCTTCCGGGTATAGACCTGCTCGGCGACGACACGGATCCGACGCCCGATGACGGCAACGGCCACGGGACCAGCGTGGCTGGCGTGGCGGCCAGCATCGGCAACAACAGCTCCGGCACCGCGGGAGTGGCCTGGGACGCGGAAATCTACCCGGTTCGGATGATTGGGGGCGCCACCACCAACCAGGATGTCTACGATGCGATCACCGGCTCGGTGGACGCGGGGGCGGGGGTGGTCAACAACTCCTGGGGTTTTGGGAGTGGCTGTGTGTCTATTCCGCTGACCCGTACCTTTGAAGCGATGTTTGACTATGCGGAGGTGCGCGGACGTGGCGGACTGGGGACGGTTGTCACCTTTGCGGCCGGGAACGATGGCTGCGATATTGTAGATAATGAGTTTTTGGGTGGCTCTACCGCGTTGGTGGTGGCCGCCGTGGAGCGTGACGACCACCGGGCGAGCTACAGCTCCTTTGGGGAGGCGGTGGACATCGCTGCACCCACCGGCCTTCTGACCACCGATCTGACCCCGGATGGCTATGGCAGCTACCAGGGAGAAGACGCTTTTGCCGATGGTTTTGGGGGCACCAGCGCTGCAACTCCGGTGGTGTCGGGAGTGGTGGCCCTGATGCTGGAAGCCAACCCGCGGCTGACGGCGGCGCAGGTGCGCGAGGTGCTTTGCCAGACTGCCACCCGCATCGATCTGCCCACAGCCGCCTATAATGCCGATGGACACAGCATCTACTATGGCTGCGGGATGGTGGACGCCGGTGCCGCAGTTGCGACGGTGGCCAACGGTGCGCCCGGACTTCCGGTACTGCTCTACCCGATAGAAGAAGCCTATGAAGGCCGTATTCTCCTGGGCTGGGATCCCGCCGCCGATGCCGACGACGATGTGCTGGGCTATGAGCTGGCCTGGAGTCTGTCGGGGGAGGAAGAAAACCTGGTCCAAATCGGAAATGTCACCCACTACGATCTGGGGGCGGCGGGGATCCCGCTGGAATCCGAGGTACACTGGCGCCTGCGCGCCTTTGATGCCTGGGGACCGGGAGCATGGACGGAGGAGGCGGTTTTTTCCTATATTCCGGTGCCGATGGAGACCCACGAGGTAGCGGGGGAAGATCCGGGCAGCTGCCAGGTTGCCGGGGGAAGCTCACTCTGGTTGGGTCTGGGTGCGCTGGGCTTGCTGCGGTGGCGTCGCCGCGGATGAACCCGGAGCTTCAGAATCCGTACCAGCACAGTGCGCGGCGCTGGGGCATCGGCTTTGGCTTGTGTATGGCTCTTGCGGTGGGGGGTGGTTTTTTCGAGCTGCTTCCCCAGGTTGCCAGCATCTTGGTCGGCGCGGTGGGGGGTACGCTCTGCCTGATCTTCTGGCTGGCGTTGTGGTTTACCGGGCAAAGCCTGGAGGGGGAGCTGGAGGCTTTTCGACAGGGAAAAGCCATTGATTGTTGGGTGTTGTCGGCCTCGGAATACCGTGTGTGGTGGGAGGAGCTGCGGCGCGGTGTGACCGTGGCGGGCCTGACCGTGGGGGCCTTGCTGGTCCTGGCGGGGACGGTGACTGGGTTGATCTTCTGGATCGACGAGCATAAACCGGACGTCGGTGCGTCCATCCTGAGCGGCTCTCTGCTATTGGGGGCTCTGGTGGCTGCGCTGATGCGCTGGGTATTGAGTGGGCGGGCCCCTACCGGAGAAGGTAGCTATACCCTGTGGATCGGGCCGGATCTGGCGATTGTGGGCGGGCATGTACGACGCTGGCAGGGGCCGGGTTTGCGGCTGGTCTCTGCACAGGCGCTGGACCAGCCGCCGCGGCTGCGGGTGGACTATGCCGCGGCTGTCAAGGGGGGCTGGCTGCCGCAGGCGGTGGAGTTCCCGGCGCCCGAGCTGGGCAAAGCCGCAGCGGTGGCGGCCCAGATAGAGGCCGGACGGCGCGGCTGACCGGCTGGCACAGCCCTTGTTCCAACTCGGTACAGGCTGGTTGGCACTGGACTTGCACCTACCCTGGTTGGAGGTCCTATGGTCCAACGTGAATTGCCGAGTGCAGACAGCCCACCGCTGTTGGAGCTGTCCACCGAGTTGGAGCTGAGCAGCATTCTGACCATCCACGGGGCGCTCAAAATCGCCGGTGATGGGACGTTGTTCTTCAACCCGGGGCTGGATGCACGGATGATGGGCGTGGAGCCCCGCGAGCTGCCTCTGGAGGATGTGCGTGGCCTTAGCCGCAGCCACCAGGGGCGGCGTGTGGTCGTCCAGGCGGAAAGTCCGCTGGTCCTGCGGGGACCGGGTGCCTATCAGGCCTGGCTGGCTCTCCAGCTCCTGCGTGACTGCGGCGACGGCCGCTTCCCCGCGATTCTGGTGCCTGCACAACGTCAGAGCCTCTACGCGAGCCTCGATGGTTTGTTGGGTATCGGTCGCACCGGCTTCGGCTTTGCAGCAGCGGAGAGTCCGTTGTTTGGGGCCCTTTCCACCTTCTGGGAGGACTTTGGCGTCCTGGAGCGCTTCGGTGCCGCGGGGAACTGTCTGCATCTCCACCTGAGAGAGAAGACCTACCAGTTCCGGTTTGAGGAGGCGGGGTCACTGCTGCCCCAGCTACGTCGCCGCTGGCTCGCCAAGCAGTCGCCTTCCACGGGCTTTTGGCCGGCGATTCGTCGCCTGGGTACGAACTTTGAGTGTGGAAGTCTGACCTTAAATCATCGTGGGCTACTTTTTGTACCCAGCAGTGGCCCGGCGCGTTTGCTGGCCAAGCGTGGCGTCCGGATCCATGTGCGAGAGGAGGAAGACTGTATCCGCATGTCGGATGACGGCGAAAAATGGGCCACCTTCTGGGTGGAAAATATCGCGGGCACCGCCGAAGCCCTGCGTGCTGAGCTGCGCTCCCCCGCGTGGCTGTCGGAGGCGCGAGGTGTCTGTGATCTGAGCCATATCCGCGGTCCCTGCACCGTCGAGTTGGCGGTGAACTCCCACAAAATCACCCAGAAAGTAGAGATCTCCGGGAAAAACGGCTGTATGCAGTTTTCGCTCTCCAGCGATCTAGCTGTGGAACCCTGGACCCTCTGCACGCTGGATGTAGCAGGCGCTGGGGGCCGACGCCGCATCGAGGGTGTGATCCTGACCTGGGAGACCAGGGTCGAGGGCGACGTTCTGGTGACCCTCTTTGCGACCGCTCCGCTGAAGGACCTGAACCAACGGGCTCATCGTCGCCTGAACGTCGAAGATCGGGTGGGTCGGTGTACGGAGTCCGCGACGCGCCGCGTGATCGAAGAGGCCGTCCTCTTGGACCTCTCCCGGGGAGGGGCGGGACTGTGGCTGAGCCGCGAAGTACCGCTGGGTGGGAAAGTGGAGCTCCTGCTGGAAGTGGTGCGAAAGGAGGGTGCCCGCAAACGGATCCAGTTCTTCCCGGTGTGCGGCGAGGTGATGCACAGCCGTCCTGAGGCCTACGCCAACAATGATGGTTGGCGGGTGGGTATCCGGTTTCCAAGGCTGGAAGTCGCAGTTTTTGATGCCGGCCAGCGGGTATGGCTCCAGGAACGTCGCCAGTTGGAGATCGAGCCCTGATACATTTTGCGATGTATCACGAAAAGCTATGTTGTATCAATGGAAAAAGGCCACCTCAATAGAGGTGGCCTTTGTGCTGCAGGGGCCTGCACCGTTGAACCCGGGGGCCAGGTTCACCAGAAAGGGAGCACCGACGCTCACAAGCCTCTATCGGCAGAAGCCAGCCCCAAAAAAGAGAGCACCGACGATTGCTCGTCGGTGCCAGGGTGCTCAGACCCGCTGGGGGCTCACCAGCCCTGGGGGCCACCCAAGGCGCCCAGGTCCGCGGGGCTGCCGTCCACATCGAAGACCCCGGGCCGACCGGCGTCCATGGCAGGAGAACCAAAGGCCAGGGAGAAGTTGTCGTTGCTGCTGTCGCGATCCGGAGTCCACTGCATCAGGCGGGGGTCCGCCGCCAGCATGCCTGCCCCGACCGTCGCGCCCTCCAGACCGCTCTCCCCGTTGTTGTAGAGGTCCGAGTAAGAGATGGCCCATGCACCACTCAAAGCCGTGCCGTTGGAGACCAGGATGGCTTCGCTGAGGGTGGCGGGCCGCTCGGTGTGGAGCGCCAGCTCGTAGCCACCCACGGTCACCTGGCTCAGGCTCAGCTCTGCGTCGGCCATTACTCCCATCTGGGCCGACCCCATTGCCAGGAAGTTGCTCAGATTGAAGGAGCCCCCGTTGGTAGCCACATCCACCTCGCCGTAGACGCTGCCGCCCGTTCCCAGGATGCCCAGGCGGCTGCCCTCCAGGTCCGTCTGGCTCAGGTCCATGGTGGTCACCTGCTCGGCACGGTTGTCCTGGAACAGCACCATGGCCACCTGAAGCTGGGAGTCCTCGGCGTAGAGTCCGCCGCCGCTGGAGATCCACTCCTCGTTACAGTTGGGGTCGCCGGAGGAGCCCGGCCGCACATCGTTCTCGCGGATCACCAGATCGACCAGGTTCACATTGCTACGTTCGGCATGGATACCTCCGCCCAGGCCCTCCTGCATCGCCAGGCAGCCGCCTCCCCCTACGCGGAAGTTCCAGTCCTCCGGTCCGCCCCCCTGGATGGTGAAGCCGTCCAGCTCCACCTGGCTGTCCAGGATGCGCACCACCGATCCCGACCCGCTACCCTGCAGTGTGGTGGTGGAAGATCCCGTGGAGCTCGTGATGGACCCGGAGTAGCTCTCCAGGTATAGATCCTCGTAGAAGCGACCGGATCCCACCAGGATACACGCGGCCTGCTGATCGACGGCCTCCTGGATGTGGGCCAGCGGGTCGTTCAGGGTCCCGGCGGCGCCATCCTGGCCGGTGCTGTCTACGTACAGCGGCACCAGAGAGTCGTCGTCGTTACAGTCAAAAGCATTTGCCACGTAGCCGGCATCGATGGAGCAGCTGTAGGCGACGCCCAAGGGGTCCCCGAAGCCGTCTTGGTCCGCGTCCGCGTAGATGGGGAGGGCATCCACCGCGGCCTCGTCCACCGTCCCGTTGCAGTTGTTGTCCGCTTGGTCGCACAGCTCTACCATCTCGGGATAGACCAGCGGATTCTGATCGTCGCAGTCTGTCCCTTCAAAGCTGCTGTCCTGCGGAGCCTCGCAGGACTGCTTCGGGGAGTTGATGTCACCCGCCCCATCGCCGTCCGCGTCCGGGTACCAGGTGATGCCGTCCACCACATTCTCGTCCAGCTCGCCGTTGCAGTTGTTGTCCTGACGGTCACACAGCTCGTCGGCCGTCGGGTGGGTGGTGACGCTGGTATCGTTGCAGTCCCCGTCTTTGGTGGCAAAGCCATTGGGGGCCACGCAGCCGCGGAAGGCCAAACCGGAGAGCCCGTAGCCATCCCCATCCTGGTCCTTGTACCAGCTCTCGGCATCCACGGCATCTTCGTCAATACCGCCGTTGCAGTTGTTGTCCAGGCGGTCGCAGAACTCGGGCGAGCCGGGGCTCACCTGGGCATTGCTGTCCGCACAGTCGGTGTTGTTCGCGACCGCCCCTTGGGGCGCATTGCAAGCGATGGTAGGTACGGCGGCATCGCCGTAGCCGTCCTGGTCGCGGTCTGCATACCAGGTGCCGGCGTCCACGGCGTCTTCGTCCACCCGACGATCGCAGTCCTGGTCCACGCCGTCACAGATTTCCGCAGCGCCGGGGAAGCGGGTGGGATCCTGATCCGCGCAGTCACCAAACCGGATACTGTAGCCGACGATCGGCACGCAGGAGAGGCGACCCACTTTGGGGTTTCCGACCCCGTCCCGGTCCATATCGCGGAAGTAGACCTGGGGGCTGATACAGCCCTTTGCGGAAGCGTCCATTTCCATGTCGGGCATGGGGGTAGAGTCAGTTTCGACGGAACAACCAGAGAGAATGAGGAAGGAGATGAGAGAGTGCATTGTAAACCTCCGCAGTGGACTAATGCAAGGCGGATGCCAACGTCGCCGCGCCCGACCTGTACCGCTGCGGGCCAAATCGTCCCGGCCTGACACGCTCCGCTGTGCCATTTGCTTGCCGGATCGGATAGGGGTGGGGAGGAGGCCGAAAAGATGACGCCATCCTTGGACACGAATCTAATTGTAGAAGTGGACGAAGATCTTCTGGATCTGGTACCTGCCTACCTCCAGAACCAGCGGGACAGCCTGCCGGAACTTCGGGCGGCCGTCGCGCGGGGGGACATGGCCACCCTACGCCGCGCCGGTCACCGCCTGAAGGGCAGCGCGCTGATGTACGGCTTCGGGGAGCTGGGCGAGCTGGGGGCCGCCCTGGAACAGGGGCCGCTGGAGGAGATGGAAGTGCTGCTGGCACGGATGGAGCAGTACCTGGCCACGGTGCGGTACACCGGGCGTCCGGTGTCCTGAAATCCCGGAGCCTTTTCCCACCCATCCCATTCTTTGTTCCATAGTGGTACAGACGGAGTTGGCACAGGGCTTGCATGGTATTCTGCCAAGGAGGCATTATGGCCAAAGCAATGCGAGTTCTGGTGGTAGAGGACGATCCTTCGACGGCCGGTCTGCTGTCGCTGTGGTTGGAGAAGGCGGGCTATGTAGTGGAAGTGGACCACTCCGCTGAGGAGGCAACCAACCGCTTGTACTCCGGCCAACGCTGGGATCTGGTACTGGCGGACATCAACCTGCCGATGCGGTCGGGACTGGAGCTGGTGCAGCGGATCCACCTGCGCTTTCCCTTCCTCCCCTTCCTGCTCATCACCGCCGAGCGGAACACCGAGACCGCTTCGGCGGCGGTAAGCTCCGGGGCACTGGGTTTCCTCCTGAAGCCCTTTGATCGTGCCGGGCTTTTGGACCGGCTGGAGGAGCTGCGTGTATGGGTACAACAGCGCAGGAAGATCCTGGTGACCGGCGCCTTCGCTGCGGACGCGCCGGTGGGCTGCGGCGGCACCATCCTCAAATACGCCAGTGCCGGTCACCAGGTGATGATTCTGCCGCTGATCCGCGGCGCCAACCACGACAGTCGTGCCGATGGCGAGGCGGAGTCCGCGGCCTCGGCCCTGGGTGCGGCGCTCAGCTGTAGCCCGCTGTGGGATGGCGGGATGATCACCCGGGCACGTCTGGCCAGCTCGATCGAGGAGGTTGTCGGCGAGTTCCAGCCCGATGTGGTGCTGGCCCCCAGCGCAGCCGAGCTGCACACTTCCCGTCGGCTGGTCCACGAGGCGACGATCTATGGGGCCCGAAAGGTGCGAAACCTGCTGTGCTACCAGAGTCCGACCTCCTCCACGGCTTTCTGTCCCACCCTCTTCATGGAGACTGAAGCAGAATTTTCCGAAAAACAGCGTTCTATTTCCTGTTTCCGTGGTTCTCCTCCCCAGATCTCCAAGCAGAGCCTGGCCCACTGGGGGCACTCGCCGCAGAGTCGCGCTACGGAGGCCTTCCAGGTTGTTCGCCTGGAAACTGCGGCGATGGGAGACATGCCCTACCTGCCTCGTAAGGTGCGGGCGGCCCCCACGACCAGTCCGGGACCGGAGCTGGAGGCGCGCTGACGAGCCGCGGCATCGCCGGTTGTGGAGGAATACATTCCTCGTGTCGCTTTGGCGGCACGAGGTTTTTTTTGTTTCTGGCCGACCCATCTTCGGGCCGCAGAGGCCAGGCCGGGGCAGAAAAAAACAGCCGGTGGGTCCTTGACCCACCGGCTGCAATTCGTACCTTCCCAAGGTGTTCAGCGTGCCGAAACCACTACTTCTTCGGCTCTCTCCTCTACATGCCCCATCTTTCGTACCAGCGCGTCCACGCTGGTCTGTACCATCTGGGGGGTGTCCAGCGGCAGCGCCGGCGGCTGCAGTGCGTCCCACAGGTCCTCGCTGACGGTCCACTGCTGGTGGTCCTCGGCCCAGCCGATGACGGCCACGCTGCCATCCCGCCGGTTCCACCACTCATAGCGAGCTGTATGCTGCACTTTCAGCAGTACCTCTCCCTCGATGGCGCCGGTACTGCCACGGCCCATGCGGGTGACCAGGTTGATCTCGGCGCTGGGTCGCACCACCATCACCACATCCGGCAGGAGCCCAGCTGGCGGTGGTGGACCGATCCACACCAGGTTGCCCGCACGTCGCAGCAGGGGTTCGGACCAGGAGGGATCCTCCTCGTTGGACAGCAGGCGACAGTAGCCGTATTTGTAGCCCCCGGCTCCCACCATGTACTTCAGGATGCTGGAACACATATTCAGTTCGAAATTGCCGCCGTAGGGCTCCACGGGCCCCATCAGGTTGCCCTCCATCTGGGCCGTCCCCTCTGGGCGGACCTGCACTTCGAGGATGCCCGATCCGTACTGCAGGGGAGCAAGAACAGTGGCCTGATGAGCGCAAGCAAGAAGAAGAAACATCATGAGAACCTCCACAACCTTCTAATGCAAGACCGGTGCCAATGGAGTTGTCTCGGAATGGTACAGCGGTGTGCACCGGGGAGACACAGGTGGTACAAAGCGGGAGGAAAAAAAAGAAACCGGCCCGAAGGCCGGTCGATGGGGGTATTTGGTGTGATCAAGCAGTCCCCGCCGTATAGCGGACTTCCCCGAGGTACCAGCTCAACTGCTCCAGCAGCTCGGGGATCTGCTCAGGATGCTGCTCGGCGGCCCCCTCAAGGACGGCGCCAAAGCGGGAAATCCAGTCGAAACCGTACATTCCACCCACACCCTTCATGGAGTGGCCGGCCCTACGCAACAGCGTGCGATCGGCCATATCCTCTTGCATTTTCTCCAGGGCTTTGCGCTGGTTGTCCAGGAAGAGGGGCACAATATCGAGGATGTCTTCATCCACGACCACGATCAGATCATTCGGTTGCAAGTCGATGGACATCGGAGCCTCCTTGGGGTGCCGGGTTGAGAGAACGTTCCGTACGAAGCACATGAAATGCCTCAGCCGAGGGGGAGGGGCTGCGGGTGAGCAGCTCCAGCGGACGGAGGGGGTTGCCGGGCAGCGCACGCAGCAGCGCAGCTTTCTCCGACTCCTCTACTTCCACAAAATGATTGGGCACAAAAGCCGCGGTGCTGGAGAGGCAGCGGTAGCAGTAGATGGTGGGAACATCACCAGCAACGACCATCGTGGCATCGTGAACCGCTCGGCGTTCAAGACTGTAGTCTGCCGCCGAAGGAGCATAGATCCAGGTGGGTTGAACGGAGCGCATCACCTCGGCCAGCACCAACCGCAGCCGGGCATGGGTGAGGTGGCGGGCGGGAAGGGGGGTGACCGGGCACAGCTCCGCACCCAGTGCCTCGGCCGCGTTCTCATAATTCTCAGCTTTGTTGGTGCCTCCCTCCACAAGGGGAAGCAGGTAGACGGAGTGCCCCCACGCACGATGGGCCAGAAGACTGCCTCCACAGCCTGCCAAAAGCTCGGGTAGCTGTGCCCCCACCGCCAGGACCCGCTGGGTCTGCTGCTGCCACTGCACCACCATTTCCAGGCGCTCCAACAGCACATGACGATCGATGGGCTTCAGCAGAAAACCAATTGCGCCGCTGGAAATTGCCGTTGCTGCGATCTCTGGGGAGTGGTGACCGGTGATCAGGACCACCGGAATGTGCGGGTAGAGCAGGCGCACTTGGCGCACCATTTCCAGACCCGATCGGCCGGGAAGCTCGATATCTGCGAGGATCAGCTCAAAGTGCCAGCCGTTGCGGAGCCGGTTCAGGGCCCCCTCGGCGCTGTGTTCTACCTCCGCCGCGTAGTTGGCCGCCTTCAACCAATGCTTGAAGAGGTTGGCCGCTGAGGGGTCATCCTCCACAATCAGGACTCGCATGGCTCTGGGCATTGCACCTCCACGGCCTTAGAGCATGCAAGTTCTATGCCAGCCCTCTTGTACCGTTTTGGTACAGCCCCGGGGCACCGATCGACCGGGGCGGCACACCCACGACCACCCCGATGGGGACGCTACTACTGCTTCCCGTTCAGCCCGTAGCGCTCCAGCAGCCGGTAGAAGGTGGTGCGCGGAATCTTCAGTTCCTGGGCGGCCCGGGTACGATTTCCGTGGTTCCGTTCGAGTGCCGCCACGATCTCTTCACGTTGGATTTCTTCCATGGTGCGAGTGCCTTTAGGCTGGTTGTCCGGCTTTGGACCCCCCGTCTGTGGAGGCGTCGACAGCGGAGGATCGACCGGAAGTGGTTCCACGGGCGACGTGGGGGGGCGTGGGGGGATGGGCGCGCGGATGCGCGCGGGCAGGTGCTCGGGACGGATCTCTCCGCGGCGGCAGTGTACCAGGGCACTCTCCATCGCGTTCTGAAGCTCGCGGACATTGCCCGGCCAGTGCCAGCGGAGCATGCAGGCGATGGCCTCCTCCGACAGGGGCCGTGGGTCCTGGCCGTGCTGGAGGGCCGCCCGCTGGAGGAAGAGGCGGGCAAGCAGCACGATGTCGTCCCCGCGCTCACGCAGCGGGGGTACGTCCAGCTCGAAGACGGCCAGACGGAAGTAGAGATCGTCGCGGAAGGTTCCTTTTTCCACCGCTTCGGAAAGGCTGCGGTGGCTGGCCGCGACAATCCGGACATCCAGGTTGAATTCTTCTCGTCCCCCGACCCGTTTTAAGGTTCGCTGCTGGAGCACCCGGAGCAGGGCGGCCTGCTGAGTTGAGCTCAGCTCCGCCACTTCGTCCAGAAAGAGCGTTCCCTTGTGCGCACCCTCAAACATACCGATATGGCGGTCAATAGCGCCGGTAAAGGCACCTTTTTCGTGACCGAACAGCTCGGAGTTCTGGAGGCTTTCGGTGATCGCGCCACAGTTCACCGCCACAAAGGGCTGGTTGGCGCGGCGACTTTGCTGGTGAATTGCACTCGCAACAAGCTCTTTTCCGGTTCCGCTCTCGCCGTGGATCAGCACGGTGACATCGCGGGTCGCGACCCGGTCGATCTGGAAACAGAGCTGTTGTACCGCCGGAGACTCTCCAAAAATCTGGTTGGTCGCCTCTCCGGCCCGGCGCTGCCGGCGTAGCTCGCCCCGCCGGGCATTGGAGGCCACTGCTTTCTGCACGGTGGTCAGGATTTTGGACCGATCTGCATTGCTTTTGACCAGATAGTCATCTGCACCGGCACGGGTGGCGGCCATGATCGTCGACGGACTGCCGTCCGACGTGAGCATGATCACCGGCACCTCCGGATGGGTCGCCTTTGCCTCGCGAAGAACCTCAAGTCCATCCAGCCCTTCCATCTGCATGTCCAGCAGAATGGTGTCTGGGAGCACCCGCGTCATCGCGACGAGACCTTCCGCACCCGAGGCATAGCAGGCTACCTCATAGCCACCATTTTCCAGATAGCGGGTGACCAACCGCCGCTGGTCGGGGTCGTCGTCGATCAAGAGGATCAGACTCTTTTGTGAGTTCGGGATCAGGCCCATGTGTCCCCCTAAGGTTTTTCGGACGATGCCTCCCAAGGCATCGTCATGACTTGAATGACAGTTTCAATAAAGAGGGAGCGATCAATCGGTTTTGTGACATACCGACGTGCACCGGCTTCCAGCACCTTGCGACGGGTCTCCATGCTGGTATGCCCCGTCAGCATAATACAGCGTGTGGTGGGATCCAGCTCCAGGAGCTTCTCCAACAACTCCAGCCCATCCATCCGTGGCATTTCCTTGTCCACAATCACCACGTCGAAGGACTGGCGCCTCGCGAGGTGGAGCGCCGTCTCTCCATCGGCGACACAGACGGGACGGATCCGACGGTCACGATCCAGGTAGCGGCGACAAATTTCACGATTGTCCATACTATCATCCACGATCAGCGCCACTGGCCGCGGGTCTACCCAGGCACCGACCAGCTCCACCATCCGCTGCCGCTGGATCGGCTTGGTGACGTACTCATCCATCCCCGCATCCAGGCAGGCCTGACGATAGCCCTCGACTGCATGCGCAGTGAGTGCGATAATGGGGGTACGTGGACGTTCTTCCTGCTCTTCCAACGCCCGGATTCGCCGTGCGGACTCGAAGCCGTCCATCACCGGCATCTCCAGGTCCATCAGGATCAGAGAAAAGTCCTGCCGGGAAGCCCACGATAGACCAATCTCCCCGTTTTCGGCGCAGACCACCCGATAGCCGGCCTTCCCCAACGCATGGACGGCGAGCTGCTGGTTGTCCTTGTTGTCCTCCACAACCAGGATTCGCGGCCGATGCCGTACCAGCCCACCCTCCGGCGGTTGCTGCGTAATTTCGGAAGAACCCGACTGGGTGGGCTCCAGCAGGCGGGAGACGGAATCCAGCAGACGTCGGTTGCCGAAGGGA
The DNA here is from genome assembly GCA_903891165.1 of uncultured Pseudomonadota bacterium. Taxonomy (GTDB): domain Bacteria; phylum Myxococcota_A; class UBA796; order UBA796; family SXON01; genus CAITDR01. The sequence goes on along the minus strand of CAITDR010000258.1, from coordinate 11,451 downwards.
CGAACCAGGCGGGCATCGAAGCCGTCGGTACTTTCGGTGCGCCGTCCCAACGACGTGAGCGCCAGGATCTTCGTTCCCCTCGGTTGTAGTACCGAGGCCAGACTACGTCCGGCCACACTCTCCACTTCGGTGATCAGCAAGGCCGGGGTCCCCGCGGTTGCCTCCCCGGTTGCCTCTACCACCGTGTAGCCGGCAGCTCTCAGAATCTGGACAACGTGATGCCGGGTGAGCTCGGTGGCGAGCACCACGCAGATGGTGTAGGGTTGGGCCAACGGCGGGATATTGGGAATCGCCTGCAGGGGAAGCGCCAACCGGAAGGTACTTCCCACCCCGATCTCGCTCCGGATCTCCATCGTCCCGCCCATATGCTGCACCAGGGACTGGGTGATGGTCATGCCCAAGCCGGTGCCCTGATAGCCGCGGGTGCGCTGGGAGCGCCAGTATTTTTGAGTTCCAACCTTCGCAATATCCTCTGCCGCGATACCGATCCCGCTGTCTTCCACTTGGAAAACCAGGCGATCCCCTTCCCCCCAGACCAGGGCGTGAACATGGCCTCGGTCGGTGAACTTGATGGCGTTGCCCAACAGGTTCACCAGGATCTGGCGAATCCGCTGCATGTCTCCCCGGATGCGCTGCGGAACGGAGAAATCTACCGTCCAGAAAAAGTCCAGACCCTTTTGAGTCGCCTTAAAAGCGAGGCTCTCCCCCGCCTGATCCACCAGATCCCAGATGTCCAATGGGCGATCATCCAGGTCGAACTCCCCGGTCTCGATCTTGGAGGTGTCCAGAATGTCGGCGATGAGGCTGGTCAGCGCGACCGTGTTGATTTGGATGCGCTCCAGACATTCGCGTACATCCCCGGTCGCACCGCCGTGAAGTGCAATATCCGCCATGCCCTGCACTGCATTCAGCGGTGTACGTAGCTCGTGGCTGAACTTGGCGAGAAATTCTGTTTTTGCCTGATCTGCGGCCAGAGCTGCCTCCGCTGCACGTCGTAACACAGCCTCACTCGTGCGTGCTTCGGTGACATCGCGGATGAATATCGTGTACAAAAATCCCCCGTCGATGGGGGCCTGCAACCGGATCACATCCAGGTATTGCGCTTCCCCCTGCGCGTCGGTCACCGTGATGGTCGTGGGGGAGGCGGAGAGCTTCAGGTAGGCTTCTGGGGAGAGATAGGGAGAGAGGACTTCCGGCAGGGAGAGGGTGAGTCCGATCCCGCTCAGAAGGCGCTCCGCAGCTGGATTAAATTCCAGGATATGCTCGTGACTATTGACGGTGATGATGGCATCCAGAGCGGCCTGGAGCACAGTGGCCCGCCGAGCCTCTGCATCGCGCAATTGCCGAGCGACTTCCCAGCGCTCTGACACATTTGCCAGCGTCTGGGTGATGTCTGCGAGTAACAGATTATCCTGGTTCTGGAAGCGTCCTGACCGGGAGGTATACCACTCCAGGACGATGGTGCCTGGCAACGGAAAACACAGTTGCGTCGCAACTGAGGGTGTACCGGGATGCCAAAGGGGTGTCTGGAGCTTCTGGGCGCGAAGAGCAATCAGCGACGGCCCGGCCAACGACGGCGCCGATCCCCAGGTGGCAAGCAGCTTCTCACCCTGGCCCTGGTGCCAAGCGACCCCCCAGTCCCAGCCCATGGCTGTTCCCAGTACGCCCAAAAGACCACCCGCCACCCCTTCGAAGTCGGTGGCGCTGTCCAGAAGCTCGTGAAGCTGGTGTTGAACCTGGAGCATCCGATTCGCAAAACGCAGCTCCTCTCGCTGCCGGACCAGGTTCTGGGCCAGACCATCCAGCTCCTGCACCGTCCCTTCCATGGTCTTCACCGCCACCAGGAAGTCGGCCACGGCGTTGTTGGGCGCAAAATCATTGAGGCCCAGGCCCAACGGAATCAGCTCTTCCATGGCCGTCGCCCAAGGATAGCCCGCCAAGAAGTAGCCGGATGGGGTGGCCACGACCTGACCCCGCATCAGGACCAGCGGATTGGTCCGAGAGCGCAGGAGGAAGATGGACTGCGTGTGTTGCTCGAAAATTAAATTATGGCCCGATGTGACTGGATATTCAAGTTGAAACGCCTCTTCCAGGGCCTGACCTATCAGATTGGGGAGGAGCCGTTCCAGCTTCGCGCCCACCTCCAGGATCTGCTGGTCGAATCCAAAAAAGAGATAGAATGGGAAGAGACCCTCCAGGGCACTCCCCTGAAGGATCACTTCAGACATGACTGGGTGACTCCTTCAGATAACGAATCTGGAAAACGTCGTGATCGGCCCCAAGCTCCCGCTGCTGCACCAGCTCCACCGCAACCTCGGTCTTGAAACGGGCGCCCAGCTCTTCTACCAAGCCCACCACAAACCACGCAAGACCGGGCCGCTTGCTGTGATAGTGCAACAACAATCCCTCCTCCGTCACATCCGTCACCTCAAAGGAGGGGGGCTGGAGCTGAGAGTACAACATTTTGATCCGCGTGTGCATCAGGTTCAGCTTGCCCAGCACATCCTGGAAGTTGGTGCCCTCAAGGCTCAACAGGTTGCCGTAGCCCTCTGCGGCGGTATGTTGCAGCCAATAGCGCCCCACCATCCGAAGCACCTCTTCGGCGGGAATCTGCAGTTCTTTAGATATCGCACCTACCACCTGGTAGGAGATCTGGTCGGGATAGGGTCGCATATTGTGGAAGAACTCTATATCCAGCTGGGAGATTTTTCGGATCCGTTCCCAGCGGTCATCGCCGTAGCGCTGCTTAACGAACTGCTCAAATGCTTTGTTCACCAGTCCATACATCGGAGCCTCCAGAAAGCTTTTTTTGAATGAGCGGCGGTCACCGGATTTCCTATCAGATCGAGCTCGCTGAATATATAGGTAAATCTATGTATGTACAAGTGCTCCATGAATATAGCGCGCGTCTGCCGACTTGGCGTCCGGCGGACTAGCCGGACGTAAAGTGCACCGAAATGCGACAAGTCTGTACCAAAATGGACTAACTTTTTTCTCAAGTCCTGGCACGGACCTTGCTTCATGGTCTGCACGCCACAGGAGATTCAAATGCGTCTCACAGCAGAATCCGAGTTAAGCAAAGAAGAAGAAAGCCTCTTCGAGCTTCAGGATACCCACAGCCTGTGGAACAACCCTCTCCTGGTCGCCTGCCGCGAAGGACGGCTGACGGTCGAGGACTTCCAGTTCCTCTTCGGCCAGTACTTTGCCTACTCCCGCTCCTTCACCCGCTACCTCGCGGCGCTGATGGTGAACTGCGAGGACGACCTCCATCGGTCCAAGTTGATCGCAAACCTCTGGGAAGAAGGTGGTGGAACCACTCCAGAGCGTCGGCACAGCAACCTGTTTCGGATCTTTCTCCGGGATGGTCTGGGCCTCGCACCCGAGTATATCCGCTTCGAGGTGCCCACCCTGCGCTTCGTCACGGAATACCTGGATAGCTCTGGCAGCCGGGATATCCCTTTCGCCACCGCCTTCCTGGCGATCGGCACCGAGGGGCTGGTCAGTCGGTTGTACCAGGACTTCGTGATCGGGCTCCGGGCCGCTCAGATCCCCGATGAAAAACTGGAGTTCTTCCACATCCACATCGGCTGTGACGACGATCACGCCGAGACGTTGATGGACATGCTCCGGTCGGCGCGGGGCATGCCCCACTACGCCAGCTCCAGCCGCCGCGGCGTGGTGACCGCCATGAACCTCCGCGACCAGTTCTTTCGCTTCTTGTATCGGCGCATTCAGGAACGCCAGGGCGTTGCATGATGGAAAGTACCCAGAAGATCTACGACCGGAGTGCCGGTTCCTGGTCCCGAAGTGGCCCCCTGCTGTTGTCCGACTACAGCGCACGGCCCTACCTGCTTCAACGCTGCGAGCCAGTGGCGGGCGCTCGGATCGCCGATCTGGGCTGCGGAGAAGGCTATATTGCCCGCCAACTTGTCCTGCGCGGCGCGGCCCATGTGGAGGGGCTGGACATCTCTGCGGGGATGATCGAGAAGGCCGAGGCTGCCGGTACCCAGGATGGCCGGATCCGCTACCAGGTGGCCAGTGCCACCGACGACTGGGATCTGGAAGAAGGCAGCTTTGACATCGTGGTTGCCGTCTTCCTCTTCAACTACCTGGGCATCGACGAGATGGAGCGCGTCATGGGGCGGGCGCGGCGTCTGTTGAAAGAGGGCGGACGCTTTGTGTTCGCTGTCCCTCACCCCATGCTGGCCTGGCTGCGTCCGCAGACCGCCCCCTTCTACTTTGATCCGGGGACACACGGCTACTTCTCCGGACGGGATGCGCTGTTTGAAGGTCGAATCTGGCGTCGGGATGGCATCGCCGTTTCGGTACGCTCCATTCACAAAAATTTCGCGGACTATTTTCGGACGCTGAAGTCCGCAGGCTTCACGTCGATGCCTGAAGTCGAAGAGCTGCGGGTCACCGACGAGCATATTGTCATGGACCCGGAATTCTTCGCTCCATTGAGGGAGCTTCCACTCCACGTCGCTTTTCATATTCAACGTTGAGGATCCCATGTCGCTCTTCTCCTCCACACACAATCTCCCCCGCTGGAGTCCCCGGCTGCTTCCGGTAGAAGGAGAGGAGCGCAGCCTCCTCGTCCAGGCCGCCGAGCGCCAGCGTGAATGCCCGGTTGAGCAGCTTGAAGCAATAGATCTTCCCCATATCCAGGAGAAAATCCAGAGCGCGCTGTGGAAAGGAAGTGGCGCGGTACGGATCCTGGGCCTGGGCGGGCTGGACGAAGATGTGATGCGGCGTGCCTACGCGCTGTTAGCCAGCTGCATCGGCACCCCCATCGACAGCTACGGTCGGCAGTACGACGTGGTTGACCGTGGCAAAGACTATCGGAAAGAGGCGATTCCGGTCTCGCAGACCGCGGCGGAGACCGCCTTCCATACCGACAGCAGCAGCCGGTGGATGAACCCGTCGGTGGTCGGTCTGCTGTGTATCCGGCCCGCCCTGGAAGGGGGGCTGTCGATGGTCAGCCCGGCCTGGAAGGCCGAAGAGCAGCTGAGGCGGAAGAGGCCGGAGCTGCTCCGGCTGCTCCAGGAGGACTATGTCCGTGACGTGGTCACCCCTGGCGTAGAGAAGGAGCGAATCTGGCTCAACCGCTTCCCCATCTTCTCGCGGGGTCCGCAGGGGCTGGTCTTCCGCTACATGCGCTACTGGATCGAGAAGGGACACCAGCGTATCGGCGAGGAGCTGAGCCTGGACCAGATCGAAGCCATGGACCTGCTGGACCAGGAGCTGGCCCAGAATTCCGTCCACTTTGCAATGGGCCCGGGCGAGATCGTGTTCCTGGACAACCACCGGGTGGCCCACAACCGCAGTGCCTTTGTGGACAACCCTACCGCGCCACGGCTGCTGGTGCGGATGTGGATGTCGGGCGCGCCGTCGTCATCCTGACCGTGGCCGGCGGGAAAGCGGCGCCCTCTACAGGCGCGCCGCCAGCTCCGCTCCCTGGCGGATGGCACGCTTGGCATCCAGCTCGGTGGCCAGCTGGGCGCCACCGATCAGGTGGTAGCGACGGTCTGTTGGCTTTCCATTGCTATCTACCTGTACAATATCCAGAACCGACTCCTGTCCCGCACAGAGGATCACATGATCCACCGGTAGCAGCTGCTCCTGGCCCGCTTGGCGGATGTGCAGCCCGGCGTCGTCAATGCGAAGATATTCGACGGCATCCAGCATCCGTACACCCTGGCGGTTCAGGGTGGCCCGGTGGACCCAGCCCGTGGTCTTGCCTGGACCCACTCCCATCTTCCCCGGCTTGCGCTGAAGCATCCACACTTCGCGTTTTGGCGTTACTTTGTCGGGCTCGCGCAGGCCGCCGGGTACGCTGGAATACAGATCGACCCCCCACTCGTGGGTCCACTCCTCCACCGTCTGGGGGGAGCTGTGGGCCAATAAAAACTCACAGACGTCGATGCCGATGCCACCTGCGCCGATCACCGCCACCCGCTGGCCGGCGGCTTTCCCACGAAGAAGCTCGGCATAGGTCATCACCTTGGGGTGTTCCACCCCGGGAATCTTCGGCATCCGCGGCAGCACTCCGGTTGCGATGATCACTTCATCGAATTTCCCGTCCAGCTCCCCTTTGGTGACGCGATGGTTCAGTTGTAGCTCTACGCCGGTTTTTTGGAGGAGGTTGCGGAAATAGCGGAGGGTCTCCGTGAACTCTTCCTTGCCGGGTACCCGCGCCGCCATGTCGAACTGCCCGCCGATGTCGGCGGCCGCTTCAAAAAGGGTGACTTTGTGGCCACGTTCGGCCGCGACTGTGGCGGCAGAGAGTCCGGCCACGCCGGCGCCGACCACGGCGATTTTTTTGGGGGAGGTCGTCGGGGTATAGACCAGCTCCGTCTCGTGGCAGGCACGGGGATTGACCAGGCAGGAGGCACGTTTTGCTTTGAAAGTGTGATCCAGGCAGGCCTGATTGCAGGCGATACAGGTGTTGATCTCTGCGGCGCGGCCCGCCGCGGCTTTGTTGGCAAAGTCGGCGTCGGCCAGGAGCGGGCGGGCCATGGAGATCAGGTCGGCGTCCCCCGAAGAGAGGATATCTTCGGCGATCTCCGGGGTATTGATGCGGTTGGATGCACAGACGGGGATGCTCAGCACCTTCTTCACCATGGCGGTGGTGGAGCGGAAGGCGGCGCGAGGCACCGATGTGACAATCGTCGGAATATTGGCTTCATGCCAGCCGATTCCGGTATTCAGAATGCTGATACCAGCATCCTGGAGTGCCTTGGCGGTGAGAAGGATCTCCTCCCGGGTGTTGCCGCCCTCCACCAGGTCCAGCAGGGAGAGGCGGTACATGACGATGAATTCTTTGCCGACCGCATGTCGAATCGCGTTGACGACTTCCAAGGGAAAGCGCATCCGTGCGTGGATATCGCCCCCATAGGCATCGGTACGCTTATTCACACGGGAGCAGAGAAACTGGTTGAGGAGGTAGCCCTCGCTGCCCATCACCTCGACCCCGTCGTAGCCCGCCTCTTTGGCGAGGCTGCAGGCGCGGGCAAAGTCGCCGACCACCTCTTGGATACGCGCGACGCTCATCTCCCGAGGAGAGAATGGGTTGATCCGGGCTTTGATCGCGGAGGCGGACTCGCTGAAGGGATGGTAGCCGTAGCGTCCGGCGTGGATGGCCTGCATCAGGATGCGGCCGCCGTGCTCATGCACCGCGTCGGTGACCTTGCGGTGGTTGTTGACATCGGCACGCATATTCATGGTGCCGCCCGCAGGAAGTAGCCAACCTCGGCGATTTACAGAGATTCCTCCTGTGATAATCAGGCCGGTGCCACCTTTGGCACGCTCGGCAAAATAGGCGGCCAGCTTGGGATAGTTCCAGAAGCGGTCTTCCAGACCCGTGTGCATCGACCCCATGACGATGCGGTTGCGGAGGGTCACAAAACCCAGGTCCAGGGGTTCAAAGAGCTTGGGATAGGGATGGGTCATCCTGGCCTCGGGAGGGGGGCTTCCGCTAACCTGTCCACACCACCTGTGCTCCGGCCGGTCCCTGCACAAGACCTGCAAAAGCCTTCCTCCTCCTCTCCCCACCTCCCTGCTGGATTCCGGCTATTCTACCTCCATGAAAAGCCTCCTTCCGGTCGTGTGGGGCCTGGGCGTCAGCCTGGGCGCGTTGTGGATCCGCTTCTGCAGACCGCAGGAGGATAGCCCACTTTTTCAGCGGATGATCGACTCTGAGCCGGTGCATGTGGTGGCACACAGCCTGATCTACGGCAGCCTCGCGCTGTTGTCCCTGCGATTTTTCAGTCCGAAGCCGGGGATTGCGCTGCTCCTGGTGTTCTGCCTGGGCCTGCTCCAGGAGCTGTCCCAGGTGCTGGGCATCCGGCCTTTTGCGGGGCCGGAGCTGTTTGATCTCTTCGTGGATCTGACGGCGGCGGGGGTGGGGGTGGTGCTGTGGGGGCTCCTGGTACGAGGCCGGGCGCTGGCATGTTAGGCTGCGGACCTGCCCTCCGAGCCTGCATCCATGTTCCAGCACCTTGAGATCACCGACACCGACGCGAAGCTGAACTTCGACATCCACATCGATCCCACCCGGCGGATGCACTGCTTTATCGGGGAGAATGGGGTGGGGAAGACGGTGTTTTTGGAGAGTCTGGCGCAGATTTTTTGGGGCGGGCACACGATCTGGAGAGGAGCAGACTTTCCCGGCGGCCAGCCGAGCTGGGCGACAGCAGTGTGGCGTCCCCCCTTTACAGACAGTATTCGCAGCACGAGTTTGCGTGTCCCCAACGGGACCGTCGATCAGACTTCGCTCAAGGGGATGGACGTATGGTCAAACACCAGCCTCGGAAGGGTGGTTGGAATTCCGAACCTCCAATATGCCATTAACCAACCTCTCTGCTATATTCATGCACAGGAACGCTCCAGTCTCCGGAACATCGGCCCCGCCGCCCTCTCGCTGGTCGGCAGCGCCGAGCAGATCTTCGCGGACACCATCAAAAGAGGCATCCTCGCCACCCAAAGGGCACCCGAAGACAACACCTCGGTTGCGACGTGGATCGCCTCCCGACTCCTGATCAACCCCGCTTTTGTCAACGGGCAGGTGCCGGCAGACTACGAAGTCCTCGCCCTGCTGCGGCTGCTACAGCGGTTTGACCCACAGGCATTCGGCGGGCTGGTGGTAGAGGAGAACGGCAAGCCGAAAATGAACATCCACTACGCCGACGGGCAGCTTCTGTTCCTGGGTCGCCCCATCGACAAGCTGGCCAGCGGCTGGACCGCATTGGTACGGATCTTGCAGGAGATCATCGCCACACTCTCGGCCTGGGAGCGGATGGTTGGATCCACCGATATCCTGAATTCCAAGGCGATTATCCTGATCGACGAGATCGACGCCCACCTGCATCCCCGCTGGCAGGATCGGCTGGTGCCCTTCCTCAAAGAATCCTTCCCCAACGCCACGTTCTTCATCACCACCCACTCACCGCTGGTGGTGCGCGACACGGAGCCCGGTGAGGCCCACGAGCTAGTGCTGGAAGGAACAAAAGTTCACTCCCGACGGCTGGGAAGTCCAAAAGATTGGTACTTCTCGGATGTTCTCGCCCAAGCTTTCCATGTCGAGCTGCCCGTTCCCGGCTCTGAAGGGAGCCCACCGCTCACTCAATTGCTGATCCGCTATGCCGCCAAGGTCCATGATTATTCGGGAGGACGCGGCGGGAAGGAGGAGGGATTGGCCCTCTACCAGCAGATCCAGGATCGGTTGGTGGCGGACGATCCCCGCCGGGGAACGGTGGAGCAGCTGCGGCGGATCCTGGGATGAAGCGGCTTAAACAGGTGGATCGTCCTGCGGCACTGGCAGATGAGGCGAAGCTACGGGAGTGGTACGACGACCTGCGATATCCGAGCGGCTCCATCCGACCCCGTTGGAATGAGGAGCTTCCGGATGGCAGCCGTCCCGTTCGGGATCCGCTTGAGGAAAAATCAGAAAACTGCTGTACTTGGTGCGGAACAGCCTTGGGCGGCGGGCTGACGGTGGATCACTATCTTCCCAAGGAGAAATTTCCACGCCTTGCCTATTGCTGGTCGAATCTGCTGCCTGCCTGTGGAAATTGCAATCTGAAGCTGAAAAATGATTACTCCCCTGGGGGACTATCCAGGGATAGCCTCTACGACCCGGTCCTGGGAGCAGCACCCGGCGAAGTCTACCACCCGGACCGGATCCTCCCCAAGATCGCAGACCGTCTTGTGGACCCCGGCAACGAAGATCCTGCGCAACACCTGCAATTTCACCCCGAGGCCCACAGCTACCTGCCCCGGACGGGGGCAGGAACCCGCACCATCCAAAAAATGTTTTCCGAGAAGGACTATGCGAAAGGACTTGATGAGCTTTCTTGTCATGTCAAGAGTTTTGTGGAACATCCGAATCCTGAGGTACCGCTGGACACACTTGTAAAATTGGGTGGTCGGTCTTTTTACGTCGAAGCCTACGCCACCTTTTGGGGCATTACAAAGCGGTAAAGCGTCGTCCATATTGCCCTTGTGCCCGCCCTCAGTTCGCCCCATCGCAAGACTTGCCCCCGGTAGAACACTCGCAGGAGCAGTCTTCGCCCACTTCGTTGGTACACTCGGCCACCGCTTGGCTCAGCGCGTCCTCGTCGTCGGCGCCGCAGGGAGAGGGATTTCCGACGGTCAGGCCCATACTGGAGCTCGTCCAGCACTCGCAGGTCTAGAGGTAGCCTTTGCCACCGCCGCAGCCTTCGGGATCTGCGCCCATCAGGACAAACAGAGGGAGAAAGAGGAGGGTGCGCATGGGGAAGCTCCTGGGGGAAGAGGTCGTGGGGTGGAATGAACCACCCCATCTTTAACCTACAATCCCACCAACATCCGCCGCGTAAAGGCGTTTAAAAAGCGGCCCTTCGGATCCTGAGCCTGCCGCACCTTCTGGAACTTCACAAAGCGCTCGCCATGCGTCGCAAGCATGTCCGCCGCAGTCATGGTGGTCTTTTTACCGAGATGGGGACGACCATCGTAGCCTTTCAGGATCTGTTCCACCTCAAAATAGACTTCCCCGCGCTCCTGGGCCAACGGAGTGGCCAGCTCGATCCAGGCGCTGCGGCGGCCCGCCCCCGGCCCGATCCAGGACTGGGTCAGGTTCGGCGTGAAGCGTACTTCCACGACGGAGAAGAATTTGCGCTTCTCCAAAATATTCAAGATATCGGCAGTGGCCTCTTTCCAAGCCTCAAAGGGAATTGCCAGCTCAATTTCATCGTGACGATAAAACAGCTTGCGGCCGAATCCTACACTACCTGGCATCACCAGCTTGTGGTCCGGGGCGAGCGCATTGGAGAGCTTGCTATCCTCGTCCAGGGCCACCAAGCCCTTGGCCAATCCCGGGGCCATCGCGCTGATAGCGAAGTCGGAAAGTTCAACTTCTACCTTCTTCTTTTCCCAATTCTCCGTGGGCGGCGCCTGGGTGTGCAGCCAGCGATGCTGCCGCATCGCCTCGATTTTTTTTCCCCCGGCGATGTAGTAGAAGCTGAGGTGGTCACAGCCTGCGATCAAGGAGGAGATTCCGGCCTCGGTCTCCTTTCGGTCCACCACCTGGGTGATCTTCTCCAGGCGGAAGGCGGGGACCAATTGCAGCTCCACTTCGGTCACAATACCGCAGGTGCCGATGGCACCAAAGGCTGCATGAAAGAGGTCATCTCCCCGGCGAACGGTGCGACTTTGGCCTGCAGCGTCCATGACCCGCAACGACAACACCTGCTCGGAGAGGAAGCCGTGGTCACGCCCGGTACCGTGCAGGTCGGTCGCCACCAGCCCGCCCACGCTCTGGGCGTCAGTGGAGCCCAGCATCGGCAAGCCAAGACCTTTGCTGTAGATCAGCTTGTTGAGATCCCGCAGGCGGATCCCCGCTTGTACCCGTGCGGTGCGCGCCCGGAGGTCGATGGAGAGCACCCGGTTCATGGCGTCCAGAGACACCATCGT
>CAITDR010000257.1 GCA_903891165.1 uncultured Pseudomonadota bacterium | reverse complement strand
CTCGCCGTCCACCGGCACCAGCTCGCCCGCCCGCACGCTCACGATGTCCCCCGCCTTGAGCTCCGTCAGCGGGATCTGTAGTTCGGCGCCCTCGCGGACCACCCAGGCATGCTCCGGCCGCTCAGCGAGCACCCGGCCCAGCTCCTCCTCGGCCTGGCGGCGGGTCATGGCCAGCGCCTTGACCGCCAGCACATAGACGATCTCCGTCGTCGCCGCCAGGATCAGGAGCCGGGCGTAGAGCGAGACGATGATGGCGATGAGGTCCATCAGCTCGATGGTCAGACGCCCCTCCTTCTGGAGGGCCCGCGTGGACTCCTTGACCAGAGGCCAGGCGTTGTAGACCACACAGCCCAACGCGATCGTGTTCAGCGCCGGGGCCACCAACACCCCGCCGGCCGCTGCTGCCACCCCCACGGTGGCCAGCACAAGCCTGGTGTTGGTGTCCTGCTCCGGTGGCGGCTCAGGCTCGTGCGCCTCTTCCGGTGGCTCCCGGTACAGCAGCCGGCCGGTCACGTAGGCGACGCCCATGAGCAGCAGCTTGCCGACGATCAGCATCGCGCGGTCTCCAACGGACGCCTCGGCCCCATGTCAGACATAGGACTGCAAGGATCCGCGTCGCCGTACGTCCAGGGTGGCGCAGTGGAGCGAGCCGACAAAGGGGTAGTAGTCCATGAATGGGTAGGGAATGGGCTTGAAGCCCCAGTCCTTCAGAGCCCGGATCAGCGGCTCCTGCTGGGCCTCGACGATGACCCGCTCGCCGTCGAGGACGAGCAGGTTGACGTGGATCCAGTCGCTGAGCAGACCCCGCGCATGGGCGGAGGTCGGCGCCTCGGGGGGGGCCACGAGCACGTCCCAGTGCTTGAGTACCTCGGGGAGTGCGTCCGGATCCAGGTACTTGGGGTTCACCAGCACCTTGCCCGGCGCCAGGGGCACGAAGGTGGTGTCCAGGTGGATGGCGTGCGGGTCGCGGGACTTCAAGAGGTGCACGCGGTAGCCGTCGCCGAGGTGCCGTTGCAGCCACTCGACCCCGAAGCGGTTGGTCGCGTGGCTCAGCTGGGTGAAGAGATCCCGACCGCAGCGGGCGAACTCGGCAGCGTCAAACACCGGCTCGTGCTCGGTGAGCACGTAGCGGATGTCCTCGCCGGGCTCGGGGTACCGGTAGTTCGGGTCATACAGCGCGTCGGTAAGCTGGGGCTTGGGCGCCGCGGTCCAGCGCGCCCCGCGCCGGGAGTAGTCCTTGAGCAGCGAGCGGTAGGGCCAGGTTTCGTAGTGGCGCGCACGGTCCGACATCGGCGCCTCGATGATCTGGTCGCCGACGACCAGGAGGACATCGCGTGGGTTCGCCGCGCAGAAGCCGCTGTCCACCGACCATGCGGGGGAGGAGAAGCCCCGGGAGAAGTCCATGCGGTCGGGGCGTCGAACGGTGACCCCCTCGGCCTCCAAGAGCTGTGCGAGCCCGTCGATGGCCACCCGGGCGCGGCGGACCATCTCCGGCGGATAGGGGGCGCCCAGGCGCGGCACGATACGCTGGTAGGCCTCCTCCCATTCGCCGGGCGGCACGGTGTGGCGGTTGATGGTGTCCCAGGCGGGGAACACGGCGTCGTCGACGATGCCGACGATCACCTCCTCCAGAGGATCCCATTCGTTGTGGCTGCAGACGACAGGGGGGGGGGTGGCGTTACTCACTGGCTGGCCTCAGGGTGAGAGCAATAAGAAGGCTTCGAACGAAAGCTGATCGCAGTTGGTCGCCCGATGCGTGCGAGCGAAAAATGCAGGTGGTCACGTCTTGACATCAGGCATCTCAAAGCGGGTCGGAGCGTATCGGGTAGAGTCCACATCAGCAAGTGGCATTTGCCCCCGCGCCAGCATCGGCACGCGGTCAGCCCTTGACCGGAAGGCCAAAGCGCTGCTATTCTCCCGCGCCCAGGAGCCGCCCCTCTGAAGCTGTCTTCGCTCGCACGATCGGTAGTCGTGGTATGGTCCGGGCTCACCCTATGAGCGGGATCACGCATCCGAAGCGCGGGGCGGAGGTCTTTGGACTGCTCCGGGTGGTGCTGGCCGCCCTGCCCGGAGGGGAGCGCGCGGCCGGATTGGCCATGGCTGGCCTGGTGCTTGCGGATGTCGCCGTCCTGGCGGGCATGGAAGGTGCTTTGGTGAGCCTTTCGGGGGAGGAGGGGGCGGCGCTACGGCATGTGGTGATGTTTACGGCAGGCGGTTTTCTGGCGGCGTACGAGTCGCGCTGGCTGGTCATCGCCATGAGCAACGCCACAAATATTGCGATCAGCAACAGCCTGCGCCGGATCCTCCAGGCGGTGGACCGCCTGGATCTGCGCGGCTTCGAGCTGATCGGGGCGGATCGGATCCATCGTCGCCTGACCCTGGAGTCACCGCTGGTGGCGGCTGCGGGCCTTCCGCTGGCCGCCAGCATCCGGTACATCGCGCGGGCACTGGCAGCGGCCCTCTACCTGCTCTTTATCGCCCCCCAGGTGGCCGTAGCGGCGGGCACACTGCTCGCACTGGTGGGTATCCTACGCTACACCAGCGGCGCGCTGGCTGAGGAGGGTTTGAAGCGGGCCTCCCAATCCCGGGACCGCCTTCTGGAGACGATGGGATCGCTCACCCGAGGGGCCGCCCAGGTTCTGCTGCACCGGCGCCGGGGGGATGCCCTGATCGCCCGCGTGAAGAAGGAGGTGGCGGATCTGTCCGAGCACCTCAAGCAGACCACCGCCGCGGCGATCCAGACCGAAGCGGTGGCCGGTGTGGTGCTCTACGGGCTGATCGCCCTGGTGAGCGTGGGGCTCGGTGCTCTGGACCTGGATCTGGCCTCCCGGGTGCTCCTCGCGATCCTGTTTGTGCTGCGGGCCGTCAACCAGCTGGTGATGCACTGGAGCAGCGTTCAGCGCGCATCCATCGCCCTGGGGGGGCTCCAGACCCTGGAAGCGGAGCTGCGGGCGGCCGTGGACGCGCGGCCGCTGGTGCAACCCATGGCGCCCATCGAGGACTTTGCCACCTTGGGGATGTCCGGAGTGACATTTACCTACGGCCGTCAAGATGACTATGTCTTCGGTCCGGTGGATCTGACGGTGAACAGAGGCGAAATCCTGTTCATCACCGGCCGGAACGGGAGCGGCAAGTCCACGGCGCTCAAGCTGTTGCTCGGTCTGTACCCGCCCGACACCGGCACCCTGCAGTTGGACGGTCGGCCTGTGCCCACCCCCGCCGCACAGGCTTGGCGCAATCTCTTCAGTGTGGTGCTGAGCGAATTTGTGCTCTTCGAGCAATTGAGCGGTCCGCCAGTGCCGGAGCCCCGGGCGCAGGAGCTGCTGGACTGGTTTGCACTGACTGAGAAGGTGAGGATCGAAGACGGGAAATTCTCAACGCTGGATCTTTCAACCGGCCAACGCAAGCGCCTGGCGATGGTGGTAGCACTCCTGCAGGATCGGCCGGTTTTTGTGTTTGACGAGTGGGCTGCCGACCAGGATCCTGAGTTCCGCGAGACCTACTACCGCCGCATCCTCCCGGACCTCAAGGAGCGCGGCAAAACTGTGGTCTGCGTGACCCATGACGATCAGTATTTTCACCTCGCTGACCGCCGTCTGGTCATCGAGGCGGGTCGGGTGGTCGTATGAAGGGGGTCTGGGCCGCACTCAACGACGCGGAGCGAGGGGCGCTCCTCCGGCTGCTTGCGGTCTCGGCCTTGCAGGGTGTCGCGATGTCCGGGGTGGTCGTGGTGTCCAACCTGATCCTGCAGGGCGACTCAACCGTTGCCCGCGTGGCCGGCGGGTTGGTCAACCTGGTCATGGTCCTCGGTCTCGGGCTATTGAACCTGAGGATCTTTCCGCATTACACGGGTGTGGTCAACGATCTTCTCGCCGAGCGCCGGGTACGGATGGCCGAACGCCTGCGCGCCACCGATCTCCGGACGCACCAGATCCACCCCGAGGCCGCCGATGCGATTGCCGTCGAGTTCGATGCGTTGAACGAGCTGCCCGAGATGCTCGTCATCTCCGGGCTGATGTCCGCTTCGATTCTGTGCAGCACTTTATTTATCGGTGTATTGTCAACGGCAGGCCTGATCATCTGGCTGGCTATCGTAGCAGCCATTGTGTTCCACCAACGCCGCACCCGCGCCGAGATGGCCAAGGTAGGGCCGGTGCTTGCAAAGGCCCGAAAACGCTTCGGGGCGGCCCTGCAGCTGCGTCTCCACGGCCATGCCCAGCTGCAGCACGATGCTGTGGGGCGGACCGAGGATCTGGAGCGGCTGCTCGGACTCGAAGGGGGTACGGCGGCGGCCCAGGCCCGGCTCAACCACACCCGTGGTCAGGCCCTGGCCTGGGGGGAAGATGTGCTGCTGGTGGGGTTGGGCGTGGTGGTCTTCCGGCTCCCGGAGCTGGCGGGTCTGTCCAGCGGCACACAGTATCAGCTCACCACCACGCTGTTGAGTATCTCAGGTATGACGCTGGTGCTGGTCGGGCTCGCGTTGCAGGGCCGCCTTCTTGTGGGCGCGGCTGAGCGCCTCCTGGAGATGGAGCGTTGGCTTGCAGCTCCCCAAGGTCCACCTCCGACCCGGCCGCCGCTTGCGATGGGCCCCGAGCTGGTCCTGGAGGTGGAGAAGCTCACCTACGCCTATGAGGCCGGCTTCACCATGGGTCCGGTGAACCTGCGGGTGCAGGGCGGAGAGCTGGTGATCATCCGTGGCGGGAACGGCAGCGGGAAGACCACGCTGATGCGCACCTTGGCCGGACTCTACCCTGCCTCCAGCGGCATTGTGAAGCTTAATGGACGGCGGATCTCCACTGCCGATCTCCCCTGGTATCAGAGCCACATCACCGCCATTTTTGTGGACCAGCACCTCTTTGATGCGCTCTACGGGCTCAATGCAGATCCGGAGGAGGTGGCGACCTTGCTGGCGCGCTTCGGCCTGCAGGAGGTGGTGGAGCTCCGGGATGGCCACTTCAGCCGCACGGCACTGTCGAGCGGCCAGCGAAAACGCCTTGCGATGGTTGTCGCCCTGCTGGAGCATCGACCGATCATCATTCTCGACGAGTGGGACTCGCACCAGGATCCCGGCCTACGGGCCTTCTACTACGACACATTGCTCCCGGAGCTTCAAGCAAGGGGCATGATCGTGCTCGCGGTGAGTCACGACCAACGGCGCTTCCACCTTGCCGACCGGCTGCTGCACCTGGAGGGGGGGCAGGTGGTGGTGGAGGAGTAGGCCCCGCCTGGTTCGGCTTTCAGCCAGAAAACCCGCCATCCAGCAGCCACCTGCTTAGCTCGGGACCGAGAGCCGCCTGCAAACGTTGCTGAAACAGCACCAGCGAGGGCTCCGAAAGCCATCGCCACCGTGATAGACCGCCGCCTCACCCCCTGAACGGAGTTTTTCCCATGGCCGAAACGTACGAAGACGACGGACGTACCTACACCGTCGTCATAAACCACGAAGAACAATACTCCATCTGGCCGGTCACCAAAGCCCTGCCCGCAGGCTGGCGGGAGGTCGGCAAAACCGGCACCAAACCCGAATGTTTGACCCACATCGACGAAGTCTGGACCGACATGCGGCCGCTCGGCCTCCGTAAGTTTATGGGCGATGCATGACCCCCCGGGGCAAGAGGATCCCTCGGTACGTCCCGACGATAGCTCCCCTCAAAGCCTGTTCGAGCAGATGATCACGTCGGGCTGAGCGCCCCTTTCTCCAAAACTACCGACGTCGCGATATGTCGCTCCCCCACAAAAAAGCGCCCCGGAAAGTGCTCGCCAACCCGGAAAGGTGGAGCACTGCGCCACAAAGTGGCCCGAAAAGTCCCCTCTCCCTCAAAACGGATCGACACATCCTGAAAATCGAGGAACTGGCGCATCGTCGGAAACAGAGCCTTGTACACCGACTCTTTTGCAGAGAAGAGCAGCATCCAAAGGGACTGCGGCAACCCGAATTCATCCGGCCGAAGACAAAGATCCCGCAGCTCCCTGCCCAAAAGCCGGTTCGCCTCCACATCGATCCCGATACCGGTGCTCCGAGCACACGAAGCCAGGGCCACCGCACAGAGATCGTGACAATGGGAGATAGAACCCACCACGCCAGCCGGCCAGAGAGGCGCACGGCCCTCCGCCACCGGAATGGCCCGCTCCGAGGACATCCCCAGCTCCCCGAAGAGCTGGCGGGCGAGCAGGCGTCCCGCCGCAAATTCGCGGGCGCGCTTCGGCACCGCCCGGGCCACCTCGGCCCGCTCCTCCGGAAAAAGGGCGCTGGGATCCGCCATCAACGGATCCATTTCCGCAGCCACAACCCAGTCCGGCAACACATGACGGATAAGCATGGCGATTTAACCCACGCTTACAAAATACGGCTTCTCAAGCGGCGACGGCATCCACTCCATCCTCGCCACCCTCTATCCAAAATCGGATGCCGCTTCAAGCGGAAGGGGCCGCCCCGGAAATTCCGATGGAGCAACCGGTCCCTTCCGATATTCGCCGACCCGCCGGACCCGATCCCTGGCGCCGGGCGCCGCTTCTTGCTACATCTCCCATCCGGTTCAGAGCGGGCCGCCGGAGCCCGCGAAGGATGAGATGCTCCCCGCAGTAGCCGCCCCCCAAAAAAGACCCGGCGAAGAAGCCCTTCGCCCCGGAAGCCATGCGGTGGAAAACCTGATCCTGCGACACTGCGTGCTGGCGGCGGGCAGCGGCCTGCTCCCGCTACCCCTGGTGGACCTCGCCGCGATCACACTCGTCAACCTGAAGCTGCTGCGGGAGCTGGCGGCGCTCTACGGTGTCCCCTACCAGGCCGAGCTGGCCCGACAGAGTTTTATCGGCCTCGTCGGCGGATTAAGCACACAGCTGCTGATCGCCGGGCCGGTGTACAGCCTGGTGCGGCTGGTGCCCGGCGTCGGGTGGATCGTCGGGGGGGCCAGCATCGCCGGGGTAGCCGGCGGCGTCACCTACGCAACCGGCCGGGTCTTCTCCCAACACTTTGAAAAGGGAGGCAACTTCCAGAATTTTTCGGTGGCATCCTTTCGGGGGAGCTTCAAGGCCCGGGCCGAAGCCGGCGCCGAGCGCGTCGGTGCCTACGGGTCCAGCAGCATTGTCGAGGCGGTGAATATCGAGGTACTCCCTCCCGATCCCACGCCACCTCGGCTCTACGAAGAACCAGAGCTCAACAGTGTGGACGCCGAAGAAATCGTGCAAAAAGTGCCCGACCCTTCCCATACGAGGGCAGAGACTGGCTCCCCCGGAGAAGCCGCCGAAGACAAAGCCCTTACGATGCCCGTCGAAGACCAGGCCGTTGAAGAGCTCCCCTTCGTCGCGGAGTCCACCCAAGCCCCCGCACCAGCCGCCCCCGCCCGATGGGCCGACCTGTTCCCACCCGACGCCGAAGTGGAGATTGACTTTGGCGAATTGGAAGAAGAGGACATCACCGACGAGCGCGCCCGCGCCGCATCCTGAGCCCGAACATTTGGACGTCCACCGCAGCTCAGACAGAAGAAGAAGGTGGAAATAAGCGGAGGATCCCCTAGATCAAGCAAGGCGCGTGCGGCCCCAGCGCCGCAAGCGCCTTTGGGGCGGCCCATGCCGCGAAGGACAACAAGGAGCGGCCCCCTACGCTGCCAGCAGAAGATCCTGAAGAGTCTGCCGATCCGAGAGCGCCACCACATCGGAGAGGTCGCGGAGACGCTGGATATCATCCTCGCGGTAGACATCCGCCCGGTCGTCCAGCACTGTCAGCCGCTGCTCATGGCGGCTGGATACATCCAGGTCGTACCAACGCCGGAACACTTCTGTCGCAGAAACATGTGCCTGCGAGGTACTTCCTGATGATAGTGTCAGGATTGCCGTCTGCAGGCGCGCGCCGCTGGTCAGAAAATCGACCCGCACCACCTTCCCAAAGCGTCCCTCCAACTCCACGTTCGGCGTGTAGGGCACGTCCACATCGTTGAGCAGATCCTCCACCTGCTCCGCAAAGCTGGTCACCATCGCGCTGCGTCGGGTGAAGAGGAGATCGGAAACACGCACTGCCGCCTGCCGCTTTCTCGACAGCCAGGGCTTCACCTGCATGTCCCAGCTCGCCGGTGTAGTAGTCCTCGGGCGGCACCAACTGAAGGGTCTCGCCAGGGGCCATCGCCCAGTCCGCGCCAAAAAGACGTGCAACAATGTCGGCTTCTGTGAGACTGCCGCCCGCTTCGTGGTGGAAGGCCACCAGCGGCTCCAGGTTCAGGCTGCGTCGGGAGCGGAAGAGTGCTTCAGCCTGTCCGAGTACATCATCGGTGGCGCCGGTCCAGCGGGCTTCGGGCTCGGGCGGGGCCTCCGCGAGGCCGGGGATCAGGTTGCCGAGCCGGTCGAAGGCGGAGGCAAGGCGGCCGGCCTCCTCCACCCCACGCTGCACCAGCGGGTGCAGGCGCACATGCGGATTCCCGGCGGCGTCCCAGGCGATCAGGGCCGCGTGCAGCTCCTGCCACAACATGCCCGCCTCCTCGAAGGCGGAGCCGGCCAGCAGGTTCAGGTAGGCGCCCACCCGCCTGCCGAGCGCCACAGTGGCAGCTTCATCCTCGGACATCTGCGGGGCAGACAGCTCGGGAGGAGCGGTCGGTGCCTTGAAAGGAACGGTGGCACAGGCCGCACAGATCGGCCGCTCCACAAGGTCGGGCAGACGGGAAAACTCGCCTTCCACCTGATAGTGGTAGCGGGGGGTGCTGGTCTGGTCGTCGTCACCGCGCTCCGTTCCCAACTCCCGGCCCAGCAGGTGGGTGGGAAAAAGCTGGAAATACTGACCCTCCAGGAGGGGCCGATCCGCCTCGTCCACCTCGGCCAGCTCCCCGCCGCGCGCGCGGAAAAAGAGCAGGTCGGTCACCAGGGTGGCACCCGGAAAAATGGCCCCACTTCCGCCGGGACGTTGCGACGGCAGGCGGTAGGCCGCAGCAAGGTGGTGACGACGCAGCACCTTCTCGCGCGCGTCCCGCAGGACGTTGTTGTTTCCGGTCATAAACCCGGCTGGAACCAGGAAGACTCCGAGTCCGTTCGGCGCCAGAAGATCGAGCCCGCGCCGCAGGAAGTAGAGGTAGGCTTTTTTCTCACGGTAGCTGCGATCCGGATCGTCGGTGACCGACGCGCCCCGCGCTCCATACGGAGGGTTGCTCACGACGAGGTTGAGGCGCCCGGCCCAGCGTGCGCCCTGGTCGCGCACCCAACGCTCGAAGGGGCCGAGGTAGAGATCCAGCTCCGGGTAGAGGGCCTTCAGCAGCAGCGCCGAGAGGGCGGACCACTCCACCACATGCCAGCGGATGTCGGTGGTTCCGGCGAAGGAGTTGAGG
>CAITDR010000256.1 GCA_903891165.1 uncultured Pseudomonadota bacterium | reverse complement strand
CAACCAGCGGCAGCAGGGCGGTGAGCAGGGTTTCGGGGCTGGGCTTCGGATTCGTCATCACCGAACCATTGCCGCGAGCGCCAAGAAAGGATCGGAAAACATGAAAAAAGATCGGCGGTCAGTCACCCAGTCTCAATCCGATCCGCAATTCACCTGAAAAAATACCTGGTTTAGCTTCCGTATTTTCGATAGTCACCCGAAGGAGATCGGCAGTCCCGCGCGCGGAAAGCTCCAGAGAGAAATGGGGAAGCAGTGGATAGGCGCCGCCCGCTTCGAGGTCCAGGCCCCATCCGAGTCCCTGCTGCTTTGGAAAGTTCTCTTCCTGAAAGGTCCAGAATTGAGCAGATATTCCCACTCCGATGTGGGGTCGCAGCTGCCCCGTCCCCAACCAGCCCCCGATCAGCCCCAGGCGGCTCTGACCCAGATGCGTCTGATCGTCGAGGACATAGGAAAAAATGCTGCTTCCATCCAGCGCGATCCAGGCAGGACCTTGTTGAAAACGTAAGGAGATCGCGCCGCCCGCGACCAGACTGAGGCCACCATGACCGGACAGCAGACCCGACACCATTGCCGAGAGCGGGAAAGCCGGTTTTCCGTTGGGTTCAACCATTGGAACCGAGGCTTCCGATACGTCGGGGGAAGTGCCGGGGGACGCGGAAGGGGGCATTGGTGGCGATGCGGCAGCGGAGGGTGACGACGGTGGGGATGGGGCCGATGACGACGAGGATACATCAGGGGACGATGAGGACGACGGAACAGAGGAGGATGAGGGCGGAGAAGGTGGTGGGGAGGGCGGAGCAGGCGGTGGGGAGGGCGGCGAGGCGGCGGCGGAAGATGGCGCTCCTGACGGTCGGGCGGGTTTCGGCGGCGGCGGAAGTACGACCGCTTCGTCTACCCGAGGGCCCCGTCGTAAAAGACTGGCCGCAATCATCGTGACCGCCTCCCGTTCTGCAGCCGAATGAGGCGCCATCACCTCTGCCGTCCGCTGCCCCTCGGGCGTGTCCACCACCAGAACCCAGCGGTCGCCTTGCACGAACACCCGCACCCCCTCATTCCCTGCCGAAAGGCCAGCCAGCTGAAGTGGGCCCTGCCAGTCGGACGGGTTCTCGCCGGGCGGCAACCGGAGGGTCGGTGTCCCAGAAAGAACCAGTGAAATCAGAGGAAGAAGAAGGCCCATCAGAACAAACACCCGGTGAGAAAACCGCGTCCGGCACCGCCAAGTCCCTAACACCGCCAAAGGGGTCGGGCCGCCGGAGGGCGCACCTGAACGACCGGAGATGGGACTCCGAGGAGAAAATTAAGGAATCTGAACCAATATTTTATGTATCGCAGCCCACCCCTACCATCCCCGTCAACGCCCGGGTCCCCTCCGCCGCCCCCCGATCTCCCTCCAAATTCCACCCGTTTTCCCACCGCGGGCACCATTCCCCCGGTCCCGCGTCGCGACGCCAGCGTGGTACGGCCGATGTTGTACCGTGGTCCGAGGCGCGTGATCGGGTCCTGCGTCGTAGCTCCGCGTCGTGAGCCTGCCGGTCGATGTCCAGGAGGAAAGCAGGAGCTTCGCCCAGGATCCTCATCCCGCTGCGGAAAGGGTGGAGGAGTTTTTGAACTTTGTCGACGTCGACAGAGTTCAAGCGGCAGAGGTGTCGGTCTCCTTCCGCTCAGTCAGGGTGCCATCCATATCGGTGACAAAAATCGCTGCCCCTTTGGGTAGCACCTCGATAAATTGGTCGGCGGCGCTTTGGTCCCCCTGTACCACCATCCGAACACGATGGCGCCCAATGCCCAGCTCTTTCCCAGCAGGAAGCTGGAAATAGACCCGGCCGCCCGTGTCTTCTACACCTTCTACGGTGGGATGTTCCTTCTCTTCGGTGGTGGTGGCGGTTCCCACGTGCTCCCAGCTGCCGGAGCAGTTGCGGAGGAGGTAGATGTCTACTTGCTCCTCCTCCAGATCCTTGTCGTTGGGACCATAGGAGAATTTTCCGAGGATCCACTGGGCTTCTCCCACGGGATAGAAGGCATCTCGGCCGCGATGGTGGGCGCCCAGCGTTGGAAGGAGCCCGTTTTGGGTGGGGTGCTGGAAGGCCTGGGGCTCTCCTATCTTCGGGCCGGGGTCGGCCGCACAGCGATCGGCCACAGTCGCGATCTGGGCGATGGCCTGGAGCTGGATAGGGTCGTTGATGGCGCATTTTTGGAAGGCCGGCCCGGAGGGGGAGGTCGGGGCGGGGGGTGGCGCGGGGGCCAGCGCGGGCGCGGGTGCCGGTTCGGGAGAGGAGCAGGCAGCGAGGAGGACGAGGAGTGGCATCGACATCGGGCTTTCCGGGGTTGAGAAGAGAACGTGCTAACCACTTGGGGACCATGGCTCCCAGGCAAGCTGAGGTGATTTTCCATCCAACATTTCCAGAAGGTCCCCAAAGGGATATGGCCACCTGGGCCACCCGCCCAAATCCCACAAACGGACCTGATCGATGACGGACGAAAAGAAGCTGCCCTCCAATACCGAAGAGCGTACCGGCAAATGTCCGGTGATGCACGCCCATCCCTCAAATGCGACCCTCGGCGCGCGCTCCAACCGGGACTGGTGGCCCAACCAGCTCAACCTGGGCATCCTCCACCAGAATCCACCCGCAGGCAACCCCCTGGGTGCGGCCTTTGACTATGCCCAAGCCTTTCGGCAGCTCGATTTTCCGGCGCTGAAGCAGGATCTCTACACGCTGATGACCGACTCTCAGGACTGGTGGCCGGCCGACTACGGGCACTATGGGCCGCTGTTCATCCGCATGGCCTGGCACAGTGCGGGCACCTACCGCATTCACGATGGTCGCGGGGGGGCGGGCAACGGCACCCAGCGTTTTGCGCCACTCAACAGTTGGCCAGATAACGTAAACCTGGACAAGGCTCGCCGTCTTTTGTGGCCGATCAAGCAGAAGTACGGCGCCCAGATCTCCTGGGCCGACCTACTGGTGCTGGCCGGAAACTGTGCGTTGGAGTCCATGGGCTTCAAAACCTTCGGCTTTGGGGGTGGGCGGGAAGATGTGTGGGAGCCCGAGCAGGACATCTACTGGGGACCGGAGGCGGAGTGGTTGGGCGACAAACGCTACACTGGCGACCGGGAGCTGGAGAAGCCCCTGGCGGCGGTGCAGATGGGTTTAATTTATGTAAATCCAGAAGGACCGAATGGAAATCCTGATCCGGTTTTGTCGGGTCGGGACATTCGCGCGACTTTTGCGCAGATGGCCATGGACGACGAGGAAACGGTGGCCCTGGTTGCCGGTGGCCACAGCTTTGGAAAGGCCCACGGCGCGGGGGAAACCGGTCTGGTTGGACCGGTTCCGGAGAGTGCCGGCATCGAAGAACAGGGGCTGGGGTGGAAGAACAAGCTGGGTAGCGGCAAGGGGGTCCACACCACCTCCAGTGGCATTGAGGGTGCTTGGAAGCCTAATCCCACGAAGTGGGACCGCGGCTACTTCGACACCCTGTTCGGCTATGAGTGGGAGCTGGTCAAAAGTCCGGCCGGTGCCCACCAGTGGCGGGCCAAAAATGTGCCGCCCGCGGGGATGATTCCCGACGCGCACGACCCCACCCAAAGCCACGCCCCGATGATGACCACGGCAGACCTGGCCCTGCGCTTTGATCCCATCTACGAGCCGATCTCTCGACGTTTCCACCAGGATCACGCTGCCTTTACGGAGACGTTTGCGCGAGCGTGGTTCAAGCTCACCCACCGGGACATGGGCCCGCGCGCCCGCTATCTGGGCCCTGAGCTTCCCAAGGAGGAGCTGATCTGGCAGGATCCGGTACCTGCCGTCGATCACGCCCTGATCGACGATCAGGATATAGCCGCTCTCAAGAAGAAGATCCTCGCCTCGGGTCTGTCGGTGCGGGAGCTGGTGGCCACCGCATGGGCCTCGGCCTCCACCTTCCGGGGCTCCGACAAGCGCGGGGGCGCCAACGGGGCGCGCATCCGTTTGGTGCCGCAGAAAAGCTGGGAGGTGAACCAGCCTGCACAGCTCCCGAAAGTGTTGGGGGTTCTGGAGGGTATCCAGGCGGCCTTCCACGCCAACCAGAGCGCAGACAAAAAAGTATCCATAGCAGATTTGATCGTGCTGGGCGGCACCGCGGCGGTGGAGGAGGCGGCCAAGCGGGCTGGTCACGACCTGCGCGTGCCCTTCCGGCCGGGTCGGACCGATGCCACGCAGGAGCAAACGGATGTGGCCTCCTTTGCGGTTCTGGAGCCACGGATGGACGGGTTCCGAAACTACCGGACCACCGATAGCAAAGTACCGGCCGAGGTGGCGCTGCTGGAGCGTGCACGGTTGTTGACACTGACCGCGCCAGAGATGACCGTGCTGGTAGGTGGGCTGCGGGTGCTGGAGGTGGGGGCGACGGCGCGCGGGGTACTGACCAAGCGCCCGGGGACCCTGTCCAACGACTACTTCCTCCATCTTCTGGACATGGGCACAAGCTGGAAGCCGACCTCGGAAGCGGAGTTTGAGGGCCACAGCACCGGCGGCTTGAAGTGGACAGCCACCCGGGCCGACCTGATCTTCGGCTCCAACTCTCAGCTGCGGGCACTGGCCGAGGTCTACGCCAGCAACGGCGCAGAGCTGAAGTTTGTCCGGGATTTTGTGGCCGCCTGGGCCAAGGTGATGGAGCTGGATCGCTTCGACCTGAGCTGAGGGCCAGGCGCCTTCGGGTGGGCAGAGGAGCCGTGGCCGTGCTAAAAGCAGGTAGGGCTCCTCCTCGCGTCCTGATCGGAAACTCGGACTTCCTGATTCAACGGGAAGGCGACACCCTGTATGTGGACAAAAGCGACTTTATCTCAGAGGTGCTGTCGCGCCCCGCTCAGGTACAGCTCTACCCGCGCCCACGCCGCTTCGGCAAGACCCTGTCGATGTCAATGCTGCGCTATTTCCTGGAGATAGGCCCGGATCGCAGTGGTATCTTCTCGGATCTGGCGGTGTGGCAGAATCCCTTGGCGCGTCAACACTTTCAGAAGCACGCGGTCATTTTTTTGAGCTTTCGGGATGTGAAGCCGAGCCGTTGGGACCAGGCGGAGCGCTTGCTGGAAGATGTGGTGCGGGAGGAGCTGCGGCGGCACCTTGCGGAGTTGCGCGGCTCGGGGGTTGCTCCCCACCTGCTCCAGCCCTTGGACGAGGTGGACAAAGGTATCTTTTCTGGGCGTATTCTCGCGCCGCTCTGCACCGCCCTGTATGCGGCCACCGGGCAGCGGGTGGTGCTGCTGATCGACGAGTACGACGCACCGCTGCTCCATGCCTGGACCGCAGGCTACTACGACCAGATGGCAGATTGGTTCCGGGTTTTTCTTACCGCAGGGTTGAAGGACAACAGCGCACTGTTTCGCGGGGTGCTGACCGGCATCCTCCGGGTGGCCAAGGAGTCGATGTTTTCCGGCTTGAACAATGTCGAGGTCTACAGCCTGTTGGCGCGGGAGCGGGAGCTGTTCGGCTTCACCGAAGCCGAAGTAGACACCCTGTTGCATCAGTACGGTCGCGATGCTCAGGCGGAGGAGATCCGCCGCTGGTACAACGGCTATCGTTTTGGGGGACTTACGGTGTATAACCCCTGGTCCATCCTGCATGTACTCCACAAGCCGCAGGAGCCGCTGACGCCCTACTGGCTGAACAGCTCGGACAATGCGCTGGTCCGCCAACTTTTGTTAGAGAGTGCCGATCTGCAGCCGGAGATTACCACCCTTTTACAGGGCGGTACCATCGAGCAGGTGATCGATGAAAACGTCACCCTTCGGGATCTCCGGGGCGGAAATATCTGGAGTATGCTGCTTTTTTCCGGCTACCTGCGGGCCGTTTCACAGCGGAAGGAGAGCACCAAAACCCTGGTCACCATGGCCATTCCCAACCAGGATGTGGAGGGGATCTGGCGGGATACCTTCAGTGTATGGCTGGAGGCGGGTACAGAAAAAATAGAGCCGTTGCACCGAGCACTTCTGAGCGGAAACGCCGACAAAGTGCAGGAACTCCTCCAAAAGCTCCTGTTCCGGCATGTCTCCAGCCACGATGTGAAGGAGACCCAGGACGAGGCCTTTTATCATGCCTTTGTCCTCGGTCTTTTGGTGACGTTGGAGAACAGCCACGCGGTGCGAAGCAACCGGGAGGTGGGCATCGGTCGCGCCGATGTACAACTGATCCCCAAGCGGCCCGGGCTGCCCGGTGTGGTGTTGGAATTTAAGCGGAAGTCCGATAAACGTACCCTGGTCTACCACGCGGGTGCGGCCCTGCGGCAGATCTCGGCCCAGGGCTACTGTGCGGAGTTGGAGGCGGCGGGGGCTACGCCGATCCACCGCTTGGGAGTCAGCTTTTCGGGGAAAGAGGTGGTGGTGCGCTCCAAGTAGTCGCCCAAAGGCGCTTGCGGCGCTTTGGCCGCACGCGCCAGACGTGGTGTGGAGTGGACTCCTCTGATTCCCCCCCCCCTCACTCCCGCATGGCCTCCAAGGCCAACACATAGGCCCCGGCCCCAAAGCCTACCATCGGATGTGCTCCCTGTGCTTCCAACCCGCCATCTACACCGGGGCTCCATCGGTCGGCGTCGTCATCGGGAGTGTACACGCCGTCGGAGAGCAACTCGGGGATCAGGCCGTGGTTGACCGTGCCGATGGCGGTGACATGGGCCAGCAGAGCCTCGGCGGAGCTGGCGAGGGTGGCATCCTCTGTAGCCTTTGCTACTTTTTGCATCGCCATCGCCATGCGCAGATCAATGAAGAGCCACTCCTGATCGTCATACCAGGGGTACGGATTGGTAGATCCGCTGCCATCGTCGTTCCTTTTGAAGCCGCCGGAGGGCGCCCGCAGGCTCATCAGTGCAAAGAGGGTGCCCTCGGCCAGCGCACTTTCGGGGCGTATCAGTCCCTGGTTGATGATCTCCACGCCAGAGGCATCGAGTGGTCCGCAGAAAGAGCAGATTTCTTCGGGTGCAGAGGCGAGGATCGGACAGAGACCGTCGTCACTCACCGTCACCGGGCCGCCCTCCGCCTTCTGCCGCAACAAACCACTCCGCAAGCGGTCGGCAGCATCGCGATAGCCAACGTCATCCAGTGCCGCCGCCTTCAAACCGGCCGCGGCTTGGATGCTGGACCATACAAACTGTTTTTTTCCGTTGGGGAAACAATCGGCCCAGTGACGCTCCCAGATCGAGGAGTCCGCGGTCAGCAGGTCGTTGCTCTGGATCAGGCTCAAGAGCGGGTCGGCCACTCCGGCGCGCACGGTAACCAAAGACTCGCCTTGAACGCCGGGGGTTGCCTGCCATGCTTGAAGGAAAAGCCCCCAGTCGTCCAGCTCGATGTTCGGGCCGGCATCGCTGCCGTCGGGACAGGTGGCGCCGTCGCTCTCCTCCTTTCCGTCGCCGTAGTAGCGTGCCACCGACACGCTGTAGTCGGAAAGTCCGAGGTAGCTGGCGTAGTAGCCCGAATCCGAGCCCAGTGTAAAGCGGACGGCAGCCTCGGCCTCGGGCAGGTGTCCGGCGGCCACCAGGGCCAGCGTCGCAAAGCTCTGATCGCGCGGCCAGGAGATATTCCAGATTCCCGGAGGTAGGGAGGCGAGGATCTGCCCATAGCCGCTGCCCGGTGTGCGCACCTGACCCATCCGCAGCACCGCTGTGCTCTGCTGGTACAGGGCCAGCTCAGCAGGGCTCAAGGAAGCAGGCGGGTTTTCGAGCGCGTGCCAGGCGGCCCAGTCGGCCTCTTCGGCGGCCAACACCTCGGCGGCACTCCGACCGGCAATAAAGCTGCTCAGACGCCCAGAAAGGGCGTCGGGGTTGCTGTCAAAGGAGAGGATACCGCCCCGTGTGGCCGTTGCCCCCGGCCCCAGACTCCCAAAATCCCAGGAAAAACCGACGGCTACGTCGTCTCCGCTGATCAGTTCGTCGGTCAGAGCCTGGTCACTATCCAGCCGAATCCAGGGATTTGCGGCGTTTCCCCCCGGTGCCGCCGCAATATGGCTGGGGTCACCTAACGGGCTGTGCAACATCGCCCCCTCGCTCCCCTTCTCCAGAATTCCGCTGCTTCCTCCTGAAACATCCTCTCCTGCGGCGCTGCCCTCCCCGTCCACATGCGCGTTCTGTAGCAGGTAGAGTTCTACCGAGTGGGCTTGGCTCCCGACGTTTTTTACGGTCACCACCGTCACCAGGTCCCGCTCTCCTCCCGCCTGAAAGGGGGCAAAATAGCTTGTTTCTATCTCCAGATCCCCCACAAGCTGCCGCAGACGGATGATGCCTGTCCCCGGCAGGTAGCCCTGCTCCAGCACCGGCACATTCACCAGCCAGCTTCCCTCTCCATCTGTACGTAATCCAGGATACAGATCCCAGAGGCGATCTTCGGAAGTGCTGGTGGAAGTGGGATTTTTGGTGGGGTGATCCCAGAAAGTGGTGATGGCGCCCTTCTGGTTCAGACTGCCCCAGCTCCCGTCGGTATAGTGTACCGGCACGCCGCGTGCATCCACGGCGTAGGCGGCGGCGATCCAGCCATTGCTACTGGGGAGAAAGGCGGTGGAGGCGGCGGGCGCCTGCATGGTGAGCGCCGGAAAAATGGGGTTGCAGTTGGTAAAGCCCAGGTCGTCGTCGAAGGCGGGGCCGGGGCTTTCCGGCGAGTCTCCTCGGGAATCGGGCTGGGAATCGGTGGTGGGCGAATCTGCTGGGGACTCAGCAGGCTTTTCGGGGGCAGTACAGGCCAGGATCCACCACATCGTTCGCTCCTTTCCGAAGCGTAGCCCATTTCCGACGCAGAGACATGCAGCCTGGGATCTGCTATCCTGTCGGTGCCTTTCCCTCTGCGTCCTCTTCAACCTCTGTGGTAGATCTCCCCCTTTCCCCCTGGATCTGCATGCACTCCGCCATCCGCCTGGTCACCGAAGTCCCCGGACCCAACAGCCGCGCTATGGTCGCCCGTCGTGAGGCCGCGATGCCGCCCGGCGCCGCCAAGCTGACCCCCATCGCGATCAAGTCTGCACACGGCGCTCAGGTCATCGATGTGGATGGCAACACCTTCCTCGACTTTGCCGGTGGCATCGGCACCTTGGCCGTGGGCCACACCCCCGACAATGTAGTCGCCGCGATCCAGGCCCAGGCCGCCGAGCTGATCCACATGTGCGCCATCGTCGCCACCTACGAGCCCCTGGTGGCCCTGGCCGAGCGCCTGAACAGCCTCGCCCCCGGTGACTTCCGCAAGCGGACACTTTTTATGAATTCCGGGGCGGAAGCCCTGGAGACCTGTGTGCACATCAGCCGCTCCTACACCCGTCGTCAGGGCATCGTTGTTTTCGACGGCGCCTACCACGGGCGTAGTAACCTGACCATGGCGATGACCTCCAAGTTCAACCTCTTCAAAAAAGGTTTTGGTCCCTTCGCCCCCGAAGTCTACCGCTTCCCCTTTCCCAACCTCTACCGCCGCCCGGCGGAGATGAGCGAAGAAGCCTGGATCGACTGGCATATCCGCCAACTCGACCACAACTTTATGGCGGTGGTGGATCCCAGCCATGTGGCAGCGGTCGTCATCGAACCGGTGATTGGAGAAGGTGGCTTTTTACCGGCTCCTTCCGCGTGGTTGCGGCGCCTCCGTGCACTCTGCGATCAGCACGGGATCCTGCTGGTGGCCGACGAGGTGCAGAGCGGCATGGGACGTACCGGAAAACTTTTTGCCATCGAACATTCCGGCGTGGTGCCGGATATCGTCGCAACGGCAAAGAGCTTGGGGGGAGGCATGCCCATCTCCGCCATCATCGGCCGCGCCGAGGTGATGGAGGCCCCCCATCCTGGTGGTTTGGGTGGTACCTACTCGGGAAATCCCCTGGCATGTGTGGCCGCACTCAAGGCGCTGGACACCATCACCGATTCCGCCTTTTTGAAGCGCGCCACCGAGATCGGGAACGTGATGCGGGAGCGTTTGTTGGTGCTACAAGCCCGCTATCCAAGCCTGATCGGCGATGTACGCGGCCTTGGCCCCATGCTGGCCATGGAGCTGGTCAAGGATCCGGCCACCCGCGAGCCCTGGATGGAGGCCACCCAGGCGGTGAACGCCGCCACCCTCCAGCGGGGGCTGATCACCATCCGGGCGGGCCTCTTCTCCAACTGTGTCCGCCTTCTTCCTCCATTAACGCTCACCGATGCGGAGCTGAAGGAGGGGATGGACGTGCTGGAGTTGTCGATGGCCGATGTGGTACGGACACTAGGCCTGGCCTGATCAGGCCCGGGCGTTTTTCGCAGCCCACTCCCCGAAGCTTGGAGGAGAACGCCCTGAACCCGCTGCAGGTCGCCGGAAAGTGGAAGATGGTACAAATCGTGTTTCAAAATTGTTTCATTTCTTTGTTTCAAATGAAACACCCGCCGAAACATTCCTGTTTCACCCCCTGACAAAGCGCAGAGAAAAGCCACCTTTCGGCGGCTCCCGCGATCTGGCACGCCCCTTGCATCATAGAGGGCACCTACCGAGGAGCCCCCATGAAGATCGAAGCCTTCTTTGACGCCCGGACCTGGACCCTAAGCTATCTGGTGTGGGACGAAAGCAGCCGCGATGCGGTGATCATCGACCCGGTGCTGGACTACGATCCGCTGCGGGTCAATGTTTTTGAGGAGTCCATCGAAAAATACACAAAGCGGATCGAGGAGCTGGGCCTGAAGCTGCACTGGTCGCTGGAGACCCATGCGCATGCCGACCACATCAGCGGTGGCGCCCGAATCCGCGAAAAGTTGGGCGCCAAACTTGCGATCGGCAAGCCGATCACCGCCGTGCAGAGTCTGTTTGCGGGGGTGTTCGGCCGCAACGATCTGGACACCAGCGGCGGACAGTTTGACAAGCTGGTGGAGGATGGAGAGGAACTCGTTGCGGGCAGTCTGAGGCTGCGGGCCATCACCACCCCCGGCCACACCCCCGCCTGTGTGACCTGGCAGATCGGCGACGCGCTGTTTACCGGCGATGTGATCTTTATGCCTGATTACGGCACCGGCCGCTGCGACTTTCCCAAGGGAAGTGCAGAGGATCTCTATAGTTCGGTCCAAAAACTCTACGCCCTGCCTGACAGCACCCGTGTCTTTGTGGGTCACGACTACCAACCCGGTGGGCGCCCCGTGCAGTGGGAAAGTAGCATCGGCGAGGAGAAAGCCAAGAACATCCAACTGAAAGGTCATACGAGTCGCGAGGAGTTTGTGGCCTTTCGGAAAGCACGGGATGCCAAACTTTCTCCCCCCAACCTGATCTTTCAGTCCATCCAGTGCAACATCGACGCGGGCAACCTGCCCCCGGCCGATGCTGCGGGGCACCGGCGGCTGATCCTGCCCATCGGGGTCTTCAAGTAGGCCGCTTCAGGTCGGGAGGCGGGAGAGCTCGGCGAGATAGAGATTGGCAATCCAAATCCCGGTAAGCAGAACCAAAATCAGCCGCAGCGGCTCCTGCCAGCGCCACAGGGGTCGCTGGTCGTAGAGCCAGCCGAAGCTGGTGATGGTCCAGAACACCAAAAAGCCCACCAACCCGACGACTTCCGTCGGGAGCTGGTGGTGGATCAGAAGTACACCCGTCAAGGCGACGGCGGAGATGCCAAACCAGAGCGCCGTCCAGGCGGTCTGATAGGGGCGTGTAGCGGGCGACCAGCGCAGCTCCGGATCAGGCTCGGGCACGCGCATGTTCCCCTCATGGCGCCATTCTGGAGGTGCAAACCACACTTTGAGGCGATCCCAGCCCTTTAAAGAGGCACTGAGCTGTCCCAACTTCCAGAGCGGCTCCACATTGGCCCAAAGGGGGTCGGCACTCAGGTAGGGCTGCACCGTCCCATAGACCGGTTCTTCCTCCTCCTCCACAAAGGTCCCAAACCATCGATCCCATACAATAAAAACCCCGGCGTGATTTTTGTCAATATAGGCCGGATTGATGCCGTGGTGGACCCGATGGTGGGAAGGGGTGTTGATCAGCCACTCCAGAGGCCCCAGCTTGCCGACCAGGCGGGTGTGGATCCAGAACTGGTAGAGGGTGTTCAGGGCGGAGCAGACAAAGAAAGTGACCGGAGGAACCCCCAGAATCGCCAGGGGAAGGTAGAAGGGGATGGAGGTGAGTGCGGTCAGGATCGACTGGCGGAGCGCCACGGCAAGGTTGTAGTCTTCGCTCTGGTGGTGGACCACATGGGCGGCCCAGAGGAGGTTGACGCGGTGGTGGGCACGGTGCCACCAGTAGTAGATAAAATCCACAGCGATAAAGGCAAAGATCCAAAGCAGAAGGTGAGAGGCGCTGGCAGAGAAAAAGCCCGGACCTTCGTTGCCCAAAAGGCCGGGGACCCGTGGCGGATCCCAGAGGTGCCCGGCCTCGTACACGGCGGTGTACACCCCATTGGCCACCACCGCGCCCAGGACCAGACCGGTCACCTGGCTTAGCACCCCGCAGCCGAGGTCGGTCAGGGCGTCCACATAGCGGTAGAGCGGCCGTGGTCCACCCAGCCGCCCCATGACCGCGCCCAGCCCCAGCTCCGCTGCGATCAGCACAAAGAAGCCGGGGATCGCCAGGGCGATGGGGTCGTACATGGTCCCTACCCCGGCGTGGTCGCAGGCACCGCACCCCCCGCCGCCGTCTTCACCGCCGGGTGATACACATCCACCGCCCGGGTCGTCGTCAGCCCGTTCACATCGCGCACCAGCACCACGATCAGGTTGTTGCCTTCCTTCAGCTCGGCGGTGGCCGAGAAGGGAACGGATTTGAGGCCTTTTCCACCATCGGCATAGGCCACCTTGTTGTCGCCCTGGTAGATGATCACGTCCCGGATGCCCGCCTCGTCGGTGGCCACCCCGGAGATGGTGACCCGTCCGTCGGTTACCCGTAGCTCGGGGACCCGGGTCAGCTCGATGTTCGGGGTCTCCCGCTGTCCGGGCGCGCCGGCGCGGTCAAAGGGCAGGTGTAAGATCTCGGACTGCGTGTAGTAGGTGGTGAAGGAGGCCTTGATGATGGAGGCGTAGTCGTAGCGCTCCTTTTCGGTGATCCGCAGCTCGAAGGGCATATCTTTCAGATCTTCGGGCTTCGACACCACCTGGAAGGACAGCTCTCCGCTACCGCTGGCCCCAGGGGCAAGGTCGGGTAGCGAGAAGGTGCCCTGCTTCAGCACCACACTCTTCCCAAGCCCGTCGCCCTTTTTGATGGCCACCAGCAGATCACCCCCCTGTCCCGGACCGACGTTGGTGGCGGAGACCTTTACGGTCACCGTCTCGCCCACTTCGGCAATTCCGTCGCCATCGCCGCCGACTTTGTCGTCGAAGCTCCAGCTCCATGCGTAGCGCGGCAGCGCGAGACCCTCGCTCCTCACCTCGCTGGTGCCACTGGCCAGCGTTGCTCCGCCCACGTCCACCATCTCCAGGTCCACCCCGGAAATTTCTGTGGGGTAGCCTTCCTCCAAAGCAATCTTGCGCACATCGCTGCGGCTCTGCCCGGGCTCCAGACGCCCCACGTAGAACTCCATCCCGTCCAGCATGTCGTTCCCGGACTTGCTCTTCACCACAGTGCGGCACAGCGGCACATTTCCGGTGTTGGTCACGGTGAGCTGCACTTCTTCCAGGTTCCCCGGGTTCAGTACGCCGTCCCCCCGTACCTTCAGATCCATACTCACACTCGCGGCGGCGGGGTTGGTGCAGGCACTCCAGTTGATGCCCTGCTCTTTGAAGGCTTTCTCCACCCGATCTTCTTCGGCCTTCAACCGGCTGTTCACCACACGCTCAGCGTCGCGAAGGACGTCCGCACGCCGGTTCCCCTGGGTGGCCAAGAGCACATCCCGTGCGAACATCACCTCGAAGTCACGACGTACATCCTTCCGATCGGTGCGGATGGCCTCTTCTTTGGCCGGATCGGGCTCCAGGTAGCGCAGGCTATAGACCGGCCCGGCCCCCGCCTCTTCCGAGCTCTGCAGGGCACCCTCCAGATCCGCCTCCTCCAGGTAGTGATCGCGCCGGAACAGCGAAATCCGAGGATTGCCCATGATCTGGGCCTTGGGATCAGTGTTGGCCCACGTCCGCTTCAGCTCCACCGGCGGCGCCACCAGGGAGGCATCCAGCGCAATATCGGGAGGAATGCCGATACTTTGGATGGAGTGGTCGCCGGGGGTCAGGTAGCGCGCCACCGTCAACTTCAGCCGGCTTTCATCGGAGAAGGGATAGAGGTTCTGCACCGAGCCTTTTCCGAAGCTACGCTCGCCGATCACGATGGCCCGCTCCTGGTTTTTCAGGGCGCCCGCCACAATCTCCGAGGCCGAGGCCGAGGTGCCACTCATCAGCACCACCATCGGGTAGTCCGGCTCGGTGCCCGGCTCTCTTGCCAGCTTCTCCTCCCGGTTTTTCCCGTTCCTCTCCACGGTGGCCACGATCACCCCCTTGGCCAGGAAACGATCCACCACCGCCACCGCCTGGTGCAGGTAGCCGCCGGGATTGTCACGTAGATCCAGGATAACGCCCTTCAGGCTGCCCCCCGCTTCCCGGGTCAGTCGGTTCAGGGTCTCGTCCAGCTGCGTCTCCACCTGCCCGTGGAACTGGTCGATGCGGACGTAGGCCACGCCCCCTTCCAGGGCCACCCCCCACACCTGAGCGGGCTTGATTCGGTCACGGATCAGCGAGATATCCTGGGGGGTATCCCAGCTTTCCCGCGCCACAGTGATGGTGATCTTGGTGCCGGGGGCACCGCGCATCTTGGAGACGGCGTCTTCCAGGTCCATATTGAGGGTTTCTTCGCCTTCAATGCGGACGATTTTGTCGTTGGCCTGCAACCCGGCACGCTTGGCGGGGGTATCTTCCAGCGGATACTGGATGGTGAGCTGCCCATCTTCGATGTTGATGGTGATTCCCAAGCCGCCAAACTCCCCTTCGTTGTCCTCCTCCATCTTCTTGGAGCCTTCCGGCGGCAGAAAGACGGAGTGGGGATCCAGGGTACCCAGCACGCCGTTGATGATGGCGTACTCAATCTCGGGGAAGGGAACTTCTTTGCTGTCTACATGCGCTTCGAGGATAGCCGCAACCCGACGCAGCTCAGCCTCCAGGTTGGCAAAGGAACCCAGCTTCTGGATGGTCAGGGTGGTGCGGTAGCCGCCCACCTCTACCTGAAGCCGCTCGCCCTGCTCATCCAGGTCCAGCAATGCTCCAGGTACTTGCGCCTCAATTGCGCCCAGGGAAGACCGGAACATTTTGGGAAAATCGATACGTTGTGGATCCACATAGGTCTGATCAATAAGGGCATCGACCCGCTGCAGGTTGCGGAGCGCGGAGAGGTCGTAGACACTTCCGATGGCCGCCATCTGCTGGAACATGCCGCGAAGGCCACCTTCTTGCGGTTCGTCGCCCACGGAAGCAACAGCCGCTGCAGAGCCCGCAGCAAGGTGCCAGGTTCCCAGGACCAGGGTGGTGAGGAGGCTGGCAGCGATCAGGTGACGCAGGACGCGCATAAGGACTCCGTGCCTTTTCAAGCTAAGCGCGGGAGCGCCCCTCCCGCAAGGGCAACGGGTGCCGTCAGACCGTTTTGATACAAAGTATGGTGGCGCGGT
>CAITDR010000255.1 GCA_903891165.1 uncultured Pseudomonadota bacterium | reverse complement strand
GTGCAGGAAGAAACACCACTGCTGCTGTCTCCATAGCCATCCCCGTCGGCATCGGTGTACCAGGTGTGCGCATCGGCGGCATCCCCCTCGTCCACATCCCCATCGCAGTCGTTATCGACCCCATCACAATATTCGGTCTGACCCGCGTGCACCGTCGCGTCCACATCCGAGCAGTCCCCGCCGGAGAGCACGTAGCCGGTGGGCTGCGTGCAGGAAACCACGGTCACCGCCGAATTTCCGTAGCCGTCCCCGTCGAGGTCCGCATACCAGGTGGCCCCGGTGGTGGCTCCGTCGTCTACACTTCCATTACAATCGTTATCGTAGCCGTCACAATATTCGGTAGCGCCGGGGTGGACGCTTGCTTCCCCGTCGTTGCAGTCGGTGAAGGCGGCGACGTAGCCAGCGGGGGCCTCGCAGGCCCGGGCCCGACTGTAGGGATCGCCGTAGCCATCGCCATCGGTGTCGGCATACCAGTCGGAAGCGTCGGTTGCTCCTTCGTCGGCAGTGCCATTGCAGTCGTTGTCCAGGCTGTCGCAGAGCTCCGGCGCGTAGGGATGCACCGAGATGTCCCCATCGTCGCAATCCTCCGCGTTGGCTTCGTAGCCATA
The DNA here is from genome assembly GCA_903891165.1 of uncultured Pseudomonadota bacterium. Classification (GTDB taxonomy): domain Bacteria; phylum Myxococcota_A; class UBA796; order UBA796; family SXON01; genus CAITDR01. The sequence goes on along the minus strand of CAITDR010000255.1, from coordinate 11,212 downwards.
GGGCTGGGAGCAGGCGGTGACGGCCGCGCCGGGATCGCCGTAGCCATCCCCGTCCGCGTCGGCATACCAGGGGAGTGCGTCGGCCGCATTGTCCTCGTCGATATCCCCATCACAGTCATTGTCCAGACCGTCGCAGACTTCGGCATGGCCGGGCCACGCCTCGGTAGCGCCGTCGTTGCAGTCGGTATCGTCGGCTACAAATCCGGCCGGAGCGGTGCATGCGCTGACCGAGGCGCGGCTGTCGCCGAAACCGTCGCCGTCGCTGTCCTGATACCAGGTGCTTACATCTGCCGCATCGGTCCCGTCAGCCACCCCATCACAGTTGTCGTCGATCCCGTTGCAGAGTTCGGTCGCGGAGGGATTTACCGCCGAGGCGCCGTCGTCACAGTCGGTCCCATCGCTGACAAAGGAGGGCGGCTGGGTGCAGGAGGACAAGGAGCTGCTGGGGTCGCCAAAGCCGTCGCCATCACTATCGGCGTACCAAGCCCCCGCATCGGTGGCCTCCTCGTCGGTCGCGCCGTCGCAGTCGTCATCAACGCCGTTGCAGAGCTCCGAGGCGGCCGGGTTGATGCTGGCCACGCCGTCGTCACAGTCTGCGTAATTTTCGGAGTAGCCTGAGGGCGCATAACAGGCGTCGATCACCAACAAAGGGGTGCCATAGCCATCCCCGTCCATGTCGCCGTAGTAGGTGGTGGTCACCCCATCGTCCACCACACCGTCGCAGTCGTTGTCGATCTGATCGCAGCTCTCCACGCCGTCGGGAGAGGCTTCTACACGGGTATCGTCACAATCGGTGTTGTCGGCGACGTAGCCAGTGGGTGCGGTGCAGGCCAGCTCGGACAAAGAAGGGTCGCCATAGCCGTCCATGTCCGCATCGGGGTACCAGGTCAGCTCCACATCTTCGTCGATAATGCCGTCGCAGTCGTTGTCCAGGCCGTCGCAGACTTCGGGATTACCGGGGAAGCGGGCCGCTTCCTGATCATCGCAGTCGCTGCCATCGTCGATGTAGCCAGCGGGCCGTTCGCAGGCTTCCACCACCGCATCCGCATCCCCAAAAAGATCCCCGTCGGCATCGGGATAGAAGAGGAACAAGGCCTCTTCGTCCACGGTGCCGTCGCAGTCGTTGTCGATGCCATCGCAGAGTTCCACGGCACCGGGAAAGCTGCTCTCGTCCAGATCGTCGCAGTCGCCCTCGTCGTCATCAAAGCCATCTTCGTCGCGATCTTCGCGCTCAAAGTCCGAGTCGGGCTTGTAGTCGGTCGAATCGACATCGTCGTCCTTGGACACCCCGCCATGGCAGGCCACAGAGAGAAACAGGATGGGCAGCAGTCTCACAAGCACCTCAGCAGGAAGGATCTTACCAGAAGTGACGAAAGGGGGAAGGGGGAGATGTCGAAAACACAAGATCGCCTTCGTTCCTGTTTTTTTCCTGGGCGAGTACCTGCTTGGCGCCCGCGAAAAGGCATCTTTCCAGGTCCTGATCGGTGTGCGCCAGCGGAAACGGTACTCAAAGGGCGCGTGACTCCCCCGCGGCTGGCCAGACCTGATCACGAAGCCAGCGGTGGCCCGGATCGCGGTGGTGGCGGCTGTGCCAGAGGGCTACAATCTGGATGGGATCCAGGGGCAATGGGGGAGGACACACCAGCATTCCCGGCGGACAGAGCACCTCTGCCAAACGTCGTGGAAGGGTCAGGACCAGATCGGTGGTGGCCACCAGCTCCACCGCCGCCAGAAAATGCGGAAGGGTCACCACCACGCGGCGGCGAAGACCATGGAGCGCCAGGGCACGGTCCACTGGCCCCCCCGGCCGGGCCCCCGGGCTCACCAGCACATGGGGCAGGGCCGCCCAGGCCGCCGGATCATCCCCACAAGTCCAAGAGGAAGGCTGGGCTACACACACAAAGTGATCCTCGCCCAGTACCCGGCGGCGTAGCTGCTCGGGGGCAGAAAGCGACACCCCCAGCGCCAGATCCGCAACCCCCTGGGCCAGGGCCTGATCCAGGTGCGGGCGCGCCGGGAGTACCTGAAGATCCACTCTTGGAGAAAATTGCCGAAGTCGTCCTACAATCGGCGCAAGGAGCACACGCTGAAGGTAGTCACTGGCGATGATGCGGAAGTGGCGATCGGAGAGATCCGGGTGAAAAGTCGCCTCCTGCAGCAGGCCCTCGATGGAAAAAAGGGTGGCTGAAAGAGGCTCGCTGAGAGCCTCGGCCGCCGCCGTCGGCTGGAGCTTGTGCCCCACACGAACAAAAAGAGGATCTCCAAAAAGAAGCCGGAGTCGCCCCAGCGCGTGGCTGATCGCCGAGGGACTGCGCCCCAGGCGCTGCCCCGCCCCCGTCACCGAGCGCTCCTCCAAAAGTACGCCTAAGGTCACCAACAGGTTCAGATCCCGCTGCGCCATTTCGATAAGATTCAATCCATCCTTCCAAAAGATGCACTGGATTGTAGCCCGGGCGCGCGCTATTTGGAGGGTGTTGGCGCAAGAAACCAACGGAGGAACGAATGTATACCCGGCTTTTCCCTCTTTTTCCCTTGATCGTTGCCCTCGGCTGTAGCGGGAGCGACAAAGAGAGCACCCCTACCGAGAGCGAGCCCGGCGACAGCGGGCCCAGCGCGCTGACCGGCGGCGACATCGCCGGGCGGTGGGTGAGCGGTGGCTGCGAGTCCTACGACAACGGGCAGGGGGGCAAGAACTACCTGACCCGTGACTTCACCCTGACCACGAATACCTGGCACCTTGAACTCTCGGTGTTTGGCGACGAAGCCTGTTCCTACCGGTTGTTTTCAGCGGTTATCGATGGGCCCTACAGCCTGGGGGAGCTTTCCACAGTCGCGCAGGGAGCAACCAACGGCAATTTCGGCCTGCAAACTGACTTCTGGACGGCATATGACCAGGGAATGGCGGACACCTTCACCAGCGCGGGCTGTGGCAGCGCCCCGTGGGAGGTCGGCGTACCGCAGGAAGTCACCGAAACCGGCTGTATTGGCGTTGCGCACCCGGTTTCGGAGTGCCCCGAAGAGTACGACATCGTAGGACTGCTCGATGGGAAGCTGCACTTTGGCGAGAGGATCACGGATATGTGTAGCGAAGCCGGTCGTCCGAAGGCGCTGGTGGTCTATGGGCTGAACGCGCAGTGATCGGCAGCCCCGGCGGTGAAGGCGGGCGCTTGTGAGGCGGTTGCGGGCAGGCTATGCAGGAGGAAGCAGAGGTGTAGCCTGGACAACGTCGCAACCATCACGTCTATGGTGACCTGGGGGATCAGCGTGCTGATCTGCCTCGCAGTGGGCACCGGCCTTCCCGCCGTCGTGGTCTACGCCCTTTTTCGAAGGCGGAAAGCGATGAATCTGACCGGAAAGGCGTTGGTCGAGTTCCGTTTTGCCGGACAGGAGCTGCTGCTGGTGGGGCCCGTGGTGGAGCTGCTGGGGCGGGAGGGTCAGGCGGTGGTACGAGGGCAGGGGAACATGGGGGTCGGCCGGACTACAATTTCATATTATTCTTTTTATGCAAATGGAACCTTGCTCAATATCCCGATGGAGAATGTTCGGTCCGTCGAGGTGGTGGACCAGTTCCAGGGGCAGCGGCGGCTAGGACAGAAACTGCTGAAAATCACCTTTGAAGAGTCTGGGGTGGTGGACAGCGCCGCCTTTCTGGTGGACAACCCGGCAAAGTGGAAAAAAGTGCTGGACGGCCTCAGGCAGAGCTGAAGCTCCTCCCGCCGCCCCATCTCCACCCAGACTCAGAGGGGCGCCAGCAGGGTGCTGGCCGAGCCGCTCCAGGTGGTCGGCGCGGTGTAGCTCAGCGCCGTGGTCACCCGCGAGCTGCTGGTGGTGGTGGTGGCAACCCGGGTGCTCAGGTTGGTGTCCACGGTGCGCAGGGTGGTGCCGGTGCGCGTCACCGAAGTGGAGCGGTCCCGCTGAAGGGTAGGAGAGAGCCAGCTTTCTGTGGCGGCGTAGCTGATGGAGCTGCCATAGCCCGAGCCGTTGTAGTAGCTGGCCCCGGTAGAGCCAACATCAAAACTGCTCACCTGAAGGCTCTGGCTGATGGCACCTACACTACCACCGTTCAGAAAGCCGGAGCTGGTGCTTTCATCGTCTACTTCCAGGTATTCGGTCACATAGTTTGTGCCGGAAGATTGACTGAGATCGCTGTAGTAGTAGATGGAGTCGCCGATGTCCAGATCCAGGCTCAGCGGCAGGCTGCTGGTGCTGTAGGCGGTCTGCCCGGTGAGCGTCAGCTTGGTGGTGGCGTTCCGAAGCTCCCAACCCCGTAGGGGAGAAGAGGAAGATCCCCAGCCCGTGTATACCAGGGTTCCGTTCACTTGGCCCACCTGGAGGTTGTAGCCAAGGACCTGCACGTAGAAGGCCGCGGTCACCGTCCAGCTTTCTCCAGACACATAAGCCATTTCTACCGCTACTGTCGTGGCGGTACCGTCCAGGGTGATGTTGCCCCAGGCGATGGAGGAGTGGCTGTTCACCACCGCTGCCTGCAGGTCCACCACAAAGCCACTCACCAGGCCGTCCACTTCAAAAACCTTGGTTCCAGACGGGAGAAGAACATCATCAATGGGGGAAAATGTGCTCTTCCTGAAGCACCCGTATACCCAGATCCGGCCGCCGGATCCAGGGTCCGATCTGCCAACGTGCGGCCGCAGAGCAGCCAGGTTGCCGATGCAGCCAGCCGCCCCCCTTGGCAGTCCAGAGGCGCACCTCCCCCGCTGGGCGGGGCCGGTAGGCAGAACCGGGCAGCTCCTCGCTATAGGGATCCCGCGTCCAATCCACCACATTGCCCGCCATTCCCCGCAGCCCATAGGGGCTCTCGTCCAGCGGCATCCCCTGCGCCGGTCCCAACATGCGGCGATCCGGGTGGCTTTCGCGCATCAGGCAAAAGATGGGATCAAAGCCATCTCCCCAGGGGTAGATCCGCCCGTCCACCCCACGTGCTGCCTTCTCCCACTCCGCCTCCCCCGGCAGGCGCCCGCCCACAAAGATCGCGTAGGCCGCCGCTGCCGAATGGGGGATCATCACCACCGGCCAGTCCGGCTGCCAGAGGTCGCCATCGGCGTCCGGCTTCAGGAAAAAATGATCGCCATCACGGCCGTAGATCGGGCTGTTGGCATCGGCACCGGAAACGGCATGGGGCTGGAATTTCTGGACCAGATCCTCCCGTCCCTGGCGTAGCAGCGCCGCCAGAAAAGCGATGTAGTCTACATTACAGACTGGAAATTGATGGAGAAAAAAGCCGGGAACCCAGAGACGGTGGGAGGAGAGGGAGGCAGCGCCGGTGGGGGCACCACCTAACCGTGCCCAACCCGCGGGAATGTAGCATGTACCCTGGGGAATCCGCTCCGGCAGCCAGATCGGCGTGGGTGTGGTGTCGCCGGGGGCCACCCCATCCCAGTGCTCCAGGCGCCCGATCTGCAGCGGATAGCGGACTTCGGCATGTCCTTCCTTCCGAATCCGCAAGAGGTAGCTCCCCGGCGGCAGAGAGAGCTCCTGGAGTGGGGTGTACCCCAGAAAGCCCATGTCCACTTCCGCAAGACGACGCTGGTGGGGCTGATAGCGAAACAAAAAGACCGATGCCCCTGGAGGATCAGTATGAAGGCTTAGAAGACCGTCGCCGCGAAGGTAGCGGGCAGCCGCATGGCGCTCCGGATGATCGGCGGGAAGGGCAGAGAGGTGGAGGCGGATCTGGCGCTCTGCCCGGCTGGCGGCGGGGCCGGTGGCGCTGCGGTGGGCCCCACAATGAGAGCGCAGAAGTGCCACATGGGCTTCGGGCAGGCTGGGATCATGGGTGAGAGCCGCCTCAAAAAGCCCCTCTGCTTCCTCCAAAAGACGCTGCTGCTACGCCAGAAAGGCTGCCGCCGCCGCCTCGCGCTCCCAGGCCTCCTGCTTCTGGGCCGCCGGTGCCCACGGCGGGATGCCGGCCAGGGCCAGCCGCGCCTCCTCCTCCGCCCGGTGGGCAGCCTGCCCTGCCGTCGTGGCCTCCTCCCGACGCTGAACCGCCTCTTTTACCAGCTCTAACGCACGCTCTCGACGGCGAAGGCCCTCTTGGTAGCTGCGGAGGGCACGGGCCACCACCGCAGCATCGGGCGGCCGTTGTGCGGCTTCCAGGCGGAGAAGCTGGCCACAGAGCTGGGCCAGTTCTTCGGGCACACGGGGATCCTGAAGGGGCTGCACCCGACCCAGGCGCACCCCGGTCAGGATCTCCTCCATACTGTTGCCCACCACGGGAAGATGACAGGTACAAAGCTGGTAGAGGATGACACCAAGCGCATAGACATCCGAGCGGCGGTCGGCAGGCTCACCACGGGCCTGCTCCGGCGCCATATAGGCGGGGGTGCCCAGGATCGCGCCCACCTGTGTGTGGCCTTCTCGCGACGGTCCACCTGAAAAATCTGGAATAGAGTCAAGCACTTCGCTGCGTGCAAGCCCCCAGTCCACCACCAGCACCTCGCCGTAGTCTCCCACCAGGATGTTCTGGGGCTTCAGATCCCGGTGGATCACGCCCTGATCGTGGGCGTAGCCCACCGCCTCGGCAACGGTCAAAAAAGCATTCAGAAGGCGTGGAAAGTTCCAGCCATCGGCGCTACTGCCCCAGCGTTCGGGAGTGGAGGCGGCGTGGACCGCGGTGATCACCTCGGCAAGCTGGCGCCCTTGCACCTCGCGCATCGTAAACCACGGACGACCATCCTCCAGAATTCCCGCATCGTAGACCGGGACAATGGCTGGATGGACCAGGCGTGCCGTGCCGCGCGCCTCCTCCACAAAACGGGCGTGGATGTGGCGGCAGTCCGCGCGCAGCAGCTTCAGCGCCACGTCGCGACCCAGCACCTGATCGGTCACCCGGTGTACCTCGCCCATTCCACTGGTTCCCAGCAGTTTTTGGTAGATATAGCGTGGCGGAAGCACCAGGGCCCCGGTGGCCCCTCCCTCCTCCCGCGCTCCCAAAAATTGCTGGCGTTGTTCCAGGCTCACCATGGAGAGGAGCTGCTGAAGATCCGCTGCCGCATTGGAGAGCAACAGCGGCGTAATGGAGATCTGCTGACAGCTACGCTCCACCAGACAGAGTGCCAGAGCGGGGATGTCCTCGCGACGCTCCCGAAGGGGTGGAACCCGCAGCACACAGGCCGCCAGACGATGAAAGAGATCGCTGCGAAAGCCCTCTTTCCCGTGGCTTTGCTCCAGGGTGCGCAGGGTGGCCGCCACCACACGGCCCGCAAAACGAAGCTCCTGCCCGCCTCCCACCCGCTCAAAGCGCCCCTCCTGCAGAAGGCGCAGCAATTTTGCTTGGACCGAGGGCGGCAATTCGCCCACCTCGTCCAGAAAAAGGGTGCCGCCCTTCACCCGCTCCACGATGCCCTCTTTCCGGCGATCTGACCCGGTAAAGGAGCCTTTTTCGTGGCCGAACAACAGCGACTCCGCGAGGCTCTCGGGAATGGTGGCGCAGTTGATCGCCAGAAAAGGGGCATCCGCCCTGGGAGAGAGGCTGTGCAGCGCGCGGGCGACGGCCTCCTTGCCGGTGCCGGTCTCCCCGAGGATCAAAGCCGGCCAGGGCATCGGCGCAAAAGAGCGGATAGAGGCGAAAAGTTCCTGCATCGGGCGGGTGTTGCCCACCAGACCGGGAATATGGACCACCGGCGGCGGAGGCGGCTCGCTCAAAAGGGCCCCGGCAAGACGTACCAGGGCTTCCAGGCGCATTTTTGCCCGGCTACGCAGCCGACCCTCAGAGGGGGAGCCGCTCAGATAGAGTACCCCCTGCTGGCCGATGGGCAAACACGCGATGGTACCCGGCGTAGCCACCACCGACTCGGCACTGGAAAAACGGCTGTCGGCCTAGGGATCCTCGATCCAGAGCGCCTTACCACTGCGGGCAGCCTCGGCCACCACGGTGCGGGAGATCTGCTCGGGCGCGGGCACCATCCGCGCCTTTCCGCCCACCACCAGGGCCTGAAAACTGACGTTGTTGCGGATATCTCCGGTCCAAAGCACCGCCCAGGCCTCGGGGATGCCGGTCTGCACCTTGGCCTCCTCCACCAAAAGCGTCAGCATCGCTGTGCGGGTATGTGCCCCCCGGAGTGTTTCCAGCCGAGAAACTGCCCATTGCTCCGCATCCAGGCCGCCCGCAAGCTGCTGGATCAGGCTCTGGAGGGCACGGGCAGCAGCGGGATCCTGCTGAGAGAGGAGGTTGAGGCCGGGAATCTCCATCGGGGCAATTTAGCACGGCGGCGGCGACACCGGGGATTCCACGATCGGTACCTTGCCGGTCCACGATCGTGGACGGCCGCTGCTCCCCGAGCCCCCTTTTTGGGCAAAAAGGTGCCCCTTGGAGTTGGCACGCTTCTTGCTTATCCCTGGTCGTTCCCCTGAACCCAAAGGACCACAACGATGTTTGCAGCTCTCCTTCTTGCCTGTGCCACTCCTGCCAACGAGCCCGCCGCCCTGCGTCCCGATGCCGGCTTCGACGACCGTGTGCTTGCCGCCGACGCCTGTTTCTGGCCGCCTCGATCGCGGCGCTGCTCCCCCTGCCGGTCCAGAGGGAGCAAAGCCAGTGGCCGACACCGCTGGGTCTGCTGCGGGTGGGCGACGCATTGTTGCTGTACCGGGGCGAGCGACGGCTGGAAGGGAAGGAGAAAAGCTGGCTTTCCGAAATGGTGATCAAGGTGGGGAAGGAGCCCAGGGCCACGGTGGTGACCCCGACCACGGCGGGGGATCTGGAGGTGGTGGTGCGGGAGGCCTGCGAGGAGATAAAGCCGGACGGATGCGGCAAAAAGGAGGCAGAGCAGTACCTTGTGGAGCGGCTGAGGGGGTGGGACGGGCAGCACGTGGAATACCGGGCCAAGATTGGGTCGGCTCAGCTCCGCTACCAAAACCGGGGGCTGGGCACCCCACTGACACTGAGCGTGGTGCCCACCTCCAACTGGGTCGAGCGGCAGTTCAACCGAAGGCTACTATCGGGAGGGGATGCCGAGCTGGCGCGGGTGGGCCGGGAGTGTCGGCAGGCCACCTTTGCAGCCTGGCCCGGCCAGGAGACCTTCTGTTTTGCCGCCCCGGGCGTGTTGTACCTGGAGTCCTGCCTGATCTGCAGCGACGGGGCGGCGGTATTACTGAAGAAGAAGGCGGAAGATGGCTCGACCTTTGCGCGGATTGGACGGGCGTGGACCTGTGGCACCGAAACCGGGCTGGACTGGACCGCACTGGGCCCCGGCGGAGAGATCGACTGGAACGGGGCGGTGGTGGCGGAGTTAGGGAGGGATCTCGACCTGAAGAGCGAGCAGATCGGCGACATCCGGTGGGAGGGTTTTGCGTTGGAGGTACACCTGAACGTGGCGCTGCTGTGTACCGTGCGGCTCCAGCTGGACCACTACGGCATGCTCCAGCACCTGAAGCGTGCAGGAGGGGCCTACGAAGACACGCAGGTCCTGGACCGGGAAGAGGCCATTGGCTACCTGGAAAAGGAGGGTGCCCACAGCACGGCCGCGCTGCGGCTGGTGCTGGCGGGTGGGGGTTGAGGGGGCGGGTAATTTCACTGCTACGGCCCCCTCCTCCAAGAAAAGAGGTTCACTTATTGCACATGGGTGGATCAGGGACTACGCTGAAGGTGGAGGCACCATGCTGAGCGTTCAACCCCTTCCCCCCGACCAGCTTCAGGATGCCACAGAGGCCGTTCGCACCCTGGAGGAACACCCCCAGGGTCAGGTCCACCTGCACCTGAGTGGCTCCGGTGGGCAGGCCGATGTCGCCCTTCCACCCCAGCTTATGCCCCTGTTGCGGGCCGCGCTGGACCACCTGGCCAGCGGCAACGGGATTCAGCTTCTGCCACTTCAGCCCGACCTGACCACCAAAGAAGCCGCCGACCTGCTACAGATCTCGCGTCCCCATCTGATGCGGCTGGTAGACCAGGGCAAGCTGCCCTATCACATGGTCGGTACCCACCACCGGTTGAAGTTGGCAGATGTCCTCGGTTTTAAGGAAGTCCGAGATAGCAAAAGGGCCAGTGCGTTGAATGCCCTCGCGCAGGAGTCCCAGGCGATGGGTCTGAGGTGATGGAGGGGAGAAGGCGAACGGTGGCCGAGCTGAGGATCTGGCTGGGCATCGAAAGGCCGTAATTGTGGGGTCGCCGGAAGGTGGGAGGCGGCCGACTTTTTTCCGCCCCCGGCCCTTGACCTATCCGTTTTCGAATACTATCATCTGAAAACGACTATGCTCAGCACCTCTACCGCACTCGACCTCGAAAACACCCGACGCGGGATCGTGCGGAAGCTGCGAGATTTCGGCTTCAGCGGGGGTGGTCCCAGGCAGAGTTAGCGGAGAAGCTGGGTTTATCGCAGGCGCGGCTGAGCGTCATCGAGCGGGGGGGCGGGAGTATCAGTGCGGAAGCCTTTGTGGCGCTCCTGGCGCTGAGCAACCTGCCCATCGAGGATTTTCTTCCCCGACAGAACCCGGAGGACGAGATCCAGAATGCGCTTGCACGATTGGGGGCCTTGCACCTGCGGGAGCTGGACGATGTGGTCCCCACACTGCGCTTCCAGCGGGTGGAGGATGCAGTCGTGGAGACCTTGGCCGCACCGCGATCCGCACGTTTTGTCCTGGCACTTGCACCGGTGATCGTCTGGAACATCGACCACCTGAGTCTCCATCAGGTCAACGAGCGTCTTTCCCGGATCGGTCTGGGGAGGCGGCTGGGGTGGCTGATCCAGGTGTTGGAAGCAGGGCTCTCGCTGGCCGCCCTCCCGAAGCCCTCCGAATGGTGGAGGCGAAAGAACCGCGCCGAGCTGGTGCTTGCCGCATTTCTGGCGCAGCCGGGGGCAGTCCAGCCGCCGGAGGATTGCCCCGAGACCCCAAGGGATCACCTGGATTTCCAGCTTCGAAGTATGAAGTCGCTTGAAATCGAATGGCAGAACTCGGATGTACTGGCGAAGCGATGGGGTATCGCAACCGAGCTGGGTGCAACCGACTTCGCGCGCGCCCTAGTGGAGGCCGCGAGCAATGGTTGAGGGACTTTTGTGTGATATCGACATTTTGATGTAGAAGTGCTGGATGTGGTCGATGTTGTCGTTGCGAAGCTCGCCCGCCTGCACGCGACGGACCGGGGGGATATCGGTGCGATGGGACACCTGAACAACAAAGAGAGTTTCAGCGATACGATCTTCGGCAGGCCATGTGTGAAACCATGCACCATCGACGAAGGCGACGCGGGTGCCGTCCAGCTCCC
>CAITDR010000254.1 GCA_903891165.1 uncultured Pseudomonadota bacterium | reverse complement strand
TCCAGGGCCTGCCGGGCGGCGGCGGTGGGCTTGGCAATGGCGACCACCAGCACTTCCCCCTCCAACTTCACCGGGATCATCATGTGTTTTTCCACGAGGTCGCGGCCGACCAGATTCAGGGCCGCCTCCTGCAGGCGCGTACGACTGATGTCGATTTTTCCATCCATCCGGGCGGCGGTTCCGGAGGAGGAAGAGGAGGTACGGCGCCCACTATCGAAGGGATCGATCTCCGGCGGCTCCCGATCCTCGGCCTCCCCACCGGGCTCGGTGGGGCCGGGGCGGGCACTGCCGTAGCTGCCGGTATCCCCCGAGCGGCTTCTTGCGGGCCCCGCATCGGGACGACGTACATCCTCGGGGTGGGCAAGGACCCGGTCCTCCGGGCCTACTTCGGGGAAGCCTCCGTGCCCCGCCCCACCGGCAGCACCGGGACCACCGGTGAAGTGAGGCTTCCGCTTCTCCACAAAGGCCGCCAGCCCCTCACGGGCATCGGCACCGGAAAAGAGGCGCTGCTGCAGCTCGCGCTCCAGAGAAAGTCCACTTTCCAGGGGCAGATCCGAGCCACCGAGCACCGCCCTCTTGATCAAGCCCACCGCCGAGGCCGAGCGCTGCGGCATACAAAAACTCTGGGCGTAGGCAAGCACGGCCTCCCACCAGCCTTCCGCAGGGAGTACCTGGTGAATCAGACCCGCATCTGCCGCCTCCTCCACCGACACATTCCGCCCCTCCACCATCCACTGCAGCGCCTTGGCCCGACCCAGGATCCGGCTCAAACGCTGGGTTCCGCCGGTTCCGGGCAGCACACCCAGGTTCACCTCGGGTAGCCCCACAAGGTTGGGCTTCTCGCCGGAGGCACGACCGATGCGCAGATCACAGGCCAGGGCGATCTCCAGGCCACCCCCCACACAGTGCCCGTTCAACGCCGCGATGATCAACTTGGGCGTGTGCTCCATCCGCAGCAGCGTCTCGTTGGCGTGCAGGCAGAAAGCGTACTTCTGATCGGGGTTCAAGCTGCGTAGATAGGTGATGTCGGCACCGGCACAGAAGAACTTTTCGCCCACCCCACGCAGCACCACCACATCGATGCCGCTATCAAAGCGGATGTCCACGATGTGCGCATCCAGCTCCCGGTGCATCGCATGAGAGTAGCCGTTTGCTGGGGCGTTGTTCAGGGAAAGAACAGCCACACGGCCAACATTCTGGCGGAGGACGAGGCTCATGATTCCACCTGCTCAATCAAGGTCGCCACACCCTGGCCCACGCCCACACAAAGTGTCGCCACGCCGTAGCGTAGGTTCCGCTCCCGCAGGGTGTTGGCCAGTGTCGTCAGGATCCGCGCGCCCGAGCAGCCCAGCGGATGTCCGAGCGCGATGGCGCCTCCTTTCACATTCACCCGCGCCTCCGCAATGCCCAGCTCGCGGATCACCGCGAGGGACTGCGCCGCAAAAGCCTCGTTCAACTCCCATAGATCGATGTCTTCGATCTTCAGACCCGCCCGCGCCAGCAGCTTCTGCACGGCCGGCACCGGTCCGATGCCCATTACCCGGGGATCGACGCCGGCGGATGCACAGCCGAGGATTTTTGCCAGCGGACGTAGACCCAGATCCGCCGCACGTTCTGGGCTGGCGAGGATCATCGCCGCCGCGCCGTCGTTCAGGGTCGAGGAATTCCCGGCGGTGACACTGCCTCCTTTGCGGAAGACCGGCTTCAATTTGGCCAGGGAGGCGGCGGTCGAGTCGGCACGCGGCCCTTCGTCGCGGCCAAGCGGCTCCTGTTTGTTCCGATTGACAGAAATTATCTCCGCCGAGAAATCTGCCGCCAGCGCCTTCTGGTGAGAGGCCACGGCAAAATTATCCTGGTCCTCGCGGGAGATCTGGTAGCGTTCGGCGAGGTTCTCTGCCGTCTCGCCCATGGCCTCCAGCGGAAAGAGGGCCTCCATCGCGGGGTTGGGGAAACGCCAGCCCAGCGAGGTATCGTAGGTGGTGAAGTTGCCCATCTTCGGGGCCACACTTCCGCGCGGCATCACATAGGGGGCACGCGACATCGACTCCACCCCGCCCGCGATCAGGAGCGAGGCATCCCCACAGCGGATCATGCGGGCGGCCTGATTCACCGCTTCCAGGCCAGAGGCGCAGAGCCGGTTCAGCGTAACTCCCGGAACCGATTGCGGAAATTTGGCAAGGAGCGTCGCCATGCGCGCAACATTGCGGTTGTCCTCCCCCGCCTGGTTGGCACAGCCCAGGTAGACCTCCTCCACCAAGGCGGGATCCAGACCCGCACGATCCACCACGGCCCGCAGGGCCAGTGCCGCCAGATCGTCAGCGCGAATTTCAGAGAGACCGCCTCCAAAGCGGCCGATGGGGGTGCGGAGCGGGGTGCAGATGAGCGGCGTGGTCATACCGGCGCCTTTAACCCGGTGGAGGCCGGGCTGCAGAGGCGGAGCAGGGTGCGACGGGATAGAAGAGGGCGGCGAAGGCTTCCTGCCGGGGCCGATGCAAGGAAAAAGGATGTTGCTCCTGGGAATCCTCGGTCTTTCGGAGCTGCTTCCCGGGGATCCGGTGCTGGAACCCTGGGAGCGGGCCGCCTTCGATCTGCCTATGCCCTCCGGCGCGGTGTACCAAGGGCCACCACGGGTGGATCATCCGGTTCTGCCGGTGCAGATCTGGGGACTGCGCTACGCCTCGGATGTGGTGTTGCGCACCACCTCCGACCAATGGGACATGCACGAGCTCGCCCGGATCGACCTGCCGGATCGGTCGATCTGGGTGGCCAAGGATGCCAGCTCGGAGAAGGTGCAGACCATCGTCGCCAACATTCCCGACATTCAAAGCTGGGTTCCCGAAGTTCCGGTCCAGCGTTTTTCCCGCGAGCTGAAGGTGGAGGACCAGAGCACCGCCGACTGGGTCAACCTCTCCTTCTCCTACCTGAACCCGGATGACCAGCAGGTGGATATCCATGTGGAGGGAAAGGCGCCCACAAAACCCTCTCCCCACCGGAATGGCAACACGATGGGCCACTCCAAAGACAGTGTGGCCGTCCTGTTGGACCTGCACCTCTTTGGACCGGCAAAAACAGCGACGGTCTCTTACGACGGGCAGCCCGCGAAGATCAAGCGGGTCGCTGGCTTCTACCCCATGCAGATCCTCCTCGCCCAGACTCAGGGCGGCTTTGCGATCGCCAACGCCATCCTCCGGCCAACACCGGGCGGCTTTACCCTGCAGCGCCCCTCCACCATGGAGCCCTGGCCCACCCGCTCCGAAGAAAGCTGGTTGATGGCGGAAGATGGCTGGCTCACCCATAGCAGCCCGATCACCACACAGCGCTACCACTACACCAACGGTGAATTGGACCGGGCGCTGGTGCTGCAGGCGGGGCAGGACAGCCCAGTGACCGAAGTGCTCTTTCAACCTTCGGTTCCCGACCTGCGACGACGCTTCGCCGGGGAACACGTCAGCCGTTTTGTGGTAGACATCGCCGGGCAAAAGGCACATGGAACCGGTGAAATCCACAGCCGCTGGGTAGACAGCAACACGGTGGAGGTGGACATGATCCCCCTCCAACCACGCTGGTTCGCCGACCGTCCCATGCGCACTTTCATTCGCTACACCCCCCAGGGGGTACTTTTTGTGGTCAATCGTACCTGAGTCGGAGCTGCCATGTACCGCATTGCTGATCGTGACTTCACCTCACGCCTGATCCTGGGCACCGGAAAGTACCCGGACTTCGCCACCATGCAGGCCTGCCACCTCGCCTCCGGTACGGAGATGGTGACCCTGGCCATCCGCCGGGTGGACCTGCGCGCCCCGTCTGGCCAAAACATTATGGAGTTTATTGACCGCACAAAAATCCATGTACTGCCGAACACGGCGGGCTGCTACACGCCCGAGGATGCCGTGCTCACCGCGCAACTTTCGCGGGAATTGCTGGGTACCAACTGGATCAAGCTGGAGGTCATCGGGGACCCGGACACGCTGTTCCCCTGCGCCGAAGGTACGCTGGAAGCCGCCCGGATCCTGGTGAAAGAGGGCTTCGTCGTGCTGCCCTACGTCAGCGACGACCCGGTGCTGTGCAAGCGCCTCGCCGAGATCGGCTGCGCAGCGGTAATGCCGCTGGCCGCCCCCATCGGCTCCGGCCTGGGCATCCGCAACCCCTACAATCTGCGGATCATCCTGGAACAAGCCAAGGTTCCGGTGATCGTGGATGCCGGGGTGGGCACCGCCTCGGACGTGGCCATCGCCCTGGAGATGGGCGTAGAAGCTGTACTTTTGAACACAGCGGTTGCTGCCGCCACCGACCCGGTGAAGATGGCCACCGCTATGCGGCTGGGGGTGGAGGCCGGGCGCCTCGCCCTGGAGGCCGGTCGGATGCCCAAACGTTTGTACGCCTCGGCCTCCTCCCCTCTCGATGGCCTGATTCATCGTTGATGAACCAGGGCTATACCTACACCGAGCGGATCCAGCGTCCTGTCCTTCTGCTCGACTATCTGTGCAGCCAATACGACCACTCCACCCGTCCGCAGTGGGAGGAGCGGCTGCAGCAGGGGGAGCTCTCCCTGGACGGGCAGCGGCTGGAGCGGGATCAAGCCCTGCGCCCCGGCCAGCGGCTGAGCTGGTGCCGGCCCCCTTGGGAGGAGCCCGAAGTCCCTGAATTCAAACACATCCTCTACGAGGATGAGGATCTGATCGCCATCGACAAACCTTCTGGCTTACCGACGGCGCCCGCGGGTGGCTTTTTGGAGCATACGCTGTTGATGCAGCTACGGAAACAGGTGCCGGGTGTGGTTCCCATGCACCGCTTGGGCCGGGGCACATCAGGAATTGTGTTATTTACCCGCACAGAAGCTGCCGCAGCGGTGGTGCAGCGCGCTTGGCGTGAAGGGCGGGTCCAGAAGCGCTACTGCGCCCTGTTGAGCGGCTCACCCCCCTGGGATCAGCGCAGCATCCACACCCCCATCGGGCCGGTTCCTCATCCGCTGCTGGGCAGCATTTTTGCCGCTTCTTCTACAGGAAAAGCTGCCCACACGGAAGTACTATCTATTGACAGGTCAAGAGAAAGAGCCAAAGCTGAGATCGAGATCCACACCGGCCGCCCGCACCAGATCCGCATCCACATGGCCACCGAGGGCTACCCCCTCTGGGGGGATCCCCTCTACGGCCCCGGGGGGCTGCCCTTCTCCACCGCACTTCCCGGCGATCTGGGCTACTTTCTTCACGCGCGTTCCCTGAAGTTGGTGCATCCTCGCCGCGGGCAGCTGCTGGAGCTGCACTGCGGGCCACCTTTTTGACGGGCACTCTACCGTCCGCCGGGCAACGAACGGAAGACCGGTGCTATACATAGCGGCGTGATCTTCCCGCTACTGCTGGCCTGCTCCTCCCCCTCCTGCCCGCCGGAAATGGCGCCGGTCCTCGACGGCGAAAAGATCGCATACTGTATCGACCGCTACGAAGTGGTGATCAAAGATCCCCAGGGAAGGGCCTACCCGGACGGTACCCCGGTGTTTTTGGAAGGCAGTACCACGGCCTCGGTGCCCAACGTGATTCCCTCCGGCGCGGTGACTTTTTTGGAGGCGCGTACCCTCTGTGCCACCACACCGGCGCTGCACAAGGGCAAGGAATATGCCAAAAAGCACCTTAGTACCGAGGCCGAATGGCGGGATGCCGCCGACGGAAAATTCGGCCCTGGTGGGCGACGGTGGCCCTACGGGAACCGCCACGACCCGCGGATGTGCAACGTGCCCGAAAATGGTGCGACCGCTGTGGCGCCCACCGGCTCCTTCCCCAACTGCCGTACGGAAAGTGGTATCTACGATCAGGTAGGAAACCTGTTTGAATGGATTGATCCTGACCTGACGGTGCAGGCCGATCTGGCCCTGGCCCACTTCCAAAAGCTGGGCTTCGGCCTGAGCGTCGAGGGAGACCAGTGGCTCCACGCCACCGCCGCAACCCCCCTGGAACAGCTGGACAGCGAGGCCACGGCCATCAACCGAAGCAGCCTACGTCGCGATGAAACCGGGCAGCTCTGGATGACCTGGCAGGGGACGGTGGAGGATCCCCTGGGCTTCCTCACCTTGCACAACGAAGATTTGAATGTTCCAGAAACCACCTTGCCAATCCGCTTCATGACCACGCCCGGCCAGCCAGAGGCCAGGCTACGCCTGGAGCGTGAGCTGGACGGCAGCCCCATCCCGGAAAAGGCAGGGGGCGCTTGGTATCAGGGCGGCAACTGGCCGAATCCACGTCGTAACCACACCGCGTTCTTCCGCGGCTCGATCGGCTTTCGCTGCGCCGCTCCCCCGTCGCCATGAAGTACCTTCACGCCCTGTTTTCCGTCGGGATACTCGCTGCGGTCGTGGCTTTTTCGGCCCTCAACATGAGGTTTGCCGACCCGATCCCCTACTCGGACGAGTCGGCCCATCTGGGCAAGGTCCTGAACCTGGAGAACCTGGACCTGCTCCGGGACCGATGGGGCTACGTACACGGGCTGATGTTCTCGGCGGACCCCTACCCGCATGTGGTGCATCTCGTGGCATTGGCGGTGCTGGACTATGTCCGTACTGTAGACGGAAGCCGTCTGTCCATGAGTATTTTTTTGTTGCTGCATGTGGCCGTCGCCTTGGGGCTGGGGCCAAGGTTGTGGGGCAAAGCCGGCACTTGGGCCTATGTGGCTATGGTAGCTTTCAGCCCCATCTTCCTTGCTTATTCCAGGGTGTTTCTGATCGACGTACCGCTGGTCTCCATGGTGGGAGCGGCGTTGATCCTGGCCCTGGCCAGCGAAGGATTTTCGCGCAGCGGACCGAGCATCGGCCTGGCGGTTGTCGCAACCTTAGGTATGCTCACCAAGTGGGTATGGGCGGTTTTTCTTGTGGTTCCCATCAGCATCGCCATCCTAAGGGCCATCTATGGCTGCAGTGATCGCTGGGGGCTCCGGCTGCTGGCTGGCTTGGGGGTTGCCGCCGGATCCGCCGCCTTGGGAGCGGGGATCTGGAAGGCAGGTATGGCGCCGGACATCGCGCGCTACGGCGCCGGTGCCCCGGAGGGCTGGAAGCCGGTGGCCCTTGCCTTGGGGGGCTGGGCGTCCATCTTGCCCTGGGGACTTGCGGGATTGGTAAAGCGGAAGCCACTTCCACGGCTGGTCAACGTCGTGTGGATGCTCCTGTTTGTAGTCAGCACGGCGGGGGTCTGGTATGCGCTGATGCAGAAGCGCTTGTGGGAGCGTTTTGCGTTGGAGGAGGGTCAGTATAACGTCCGACATGGGGAAGCCGCGTGGGCGCAAAGTACGGACGTGGTGTTGGCGTTGGTTCCGGCGGTACTGCTGCTCCTGGCCTTGGGCGGGATCGGCGTCCTGCTAGGCCGCCGGGGGGGCTGGACGCTGGTATCGGGCTTGGGCGGCGCGGCGGTGGGCTTCTGGGTGATCGTCTCCAGTCTCCCCTTTGATCCTCGCTACCTGCTGCCGCTGCTGCCGCTGGTGGCGGCGCCGATCGTGGCGGGGTGGGAGGGGCTGGGTCGGGTGCGATGGGTTGCGACCGTGCTGGTGGCCCTGCTGATGGTGCGGCAGGGGGTGGCGCCGCTGTGGGATCCGGCCGCCGTCACGCGGAGCGGACTCTTTGGGGTTTCGGCGGATCTGCAGCGCTGGCACAGTCTGACCCTGCCCAGGTTGACACGGGCACATCCCCGTATCGGAAACGCGGCTACAGTGGCGACATTTGTGCAGCAGGTCCAGTCCCTTTGCCATAGCCGCCCCTGTCGGATCTCCTATGTACAAAGCCCTGATTTTTCGCTCCAGGGCCGGGGCCTTTCCGCGCTGGTGGGCTACGCAGGCACGCCCCTGGATGTGATGGAGACCAGCAAGCCGGTCGCCGGGATGCCGCTGCTGGTTTCCCAGTGCAAAAACCGCCCGAGCAAGGTCCCCACAACCGGTACCTGCACCCCGACGGAGGAGCTATCTTCGGGGTGCGTGGTTTATTTTTGTACGGAATAACTCAGCCTACCAGCTCCAGATCTCGCTATTGTAGCAAGCGCCGGTCGCGATGGTTTCGCAGGACTCGGACTGGTAGCAGGAGAGGCTGTCGTCGAAGGCATCGCGCAGTTGTTGGTCGGTCCAGGACTGGTAGAGATCGCGTTGCTTTTCGCAGGACTCGCGGCAATCATCCGCCGCAAGCATCTCCGTCCCCGCATTTTCGCAACCGACCAGCTTCGTGCAAACCTGCTCGCAGGTGGGCGTGCAGCCGACAAGGGCGAGCAGGAGTCCGATCACTGGTTGGAACCGTAGTTACTGGTGGGTGCGCAGTAGCCATCCCCAAGGTTCTCACAGGAGGTCTCCGCCACGCAGTCCATCCACGCCGCCGCCTGGCGGTCATTGACCAGCTCCTGGGCTTCCGAGGGAGGGGTGCGCTTGTTGGGATCGTAGCCGTCCAGCGTTCCCGCCCGTGCCATCGCACGTTCGCAGGAAGCGGAACACTCACGAATCAACTGAGCAGCTTCCATGCCGGGAACCGTGATGTTGCACTGGTTCTCGCCCTGGGCATCCACCCCATCGGCATGCAGACGTTGACAGGTGGTGAGGCAGTCAGGTCCACAACCCGCCGCAAAGACGCCAATCGCCGCCAGCAACAACCACCGCATTCCGCCTCCGTATCGGGCGGAGATCTACCCCATCCCGGAGACTTTCGCCAGCCTTGCGGGCGGCAGGTTATTCAAAGGGGGTGCGGGTCCTCCACGTCTGCTGTGCCTTTCCCCCTTCGTGGGCCTACGGTGGAATCCCCCGGGCGGTCGGCGGTCTGGTGCGCGCGCAGGTCGCGCTGGGGATGTTGGTACGGGTCTGGACCAGCGACGCGTTGGACCAACATCGGCGTGTAGAAGGTGCTCTTTCGGGGGAGTGGGAGGGGGCAGAGCTACGGCGGACGCGGCTCCTCTCACAACGCCTGGCCTGGGAGCAACAGCTCTACCTGCCAAGTAGCCCGCCACCGATGGAGGGCATCGACCTGGTGCACCTCCATGGACACCGTACCCTCCTCAATGCCCTGGCCTGGAGGGAGGCGAAAAAGCGGAAGATCCCGGTGGTGTTTACCCCACACGGCACCGCCCCCCGTATCGAGCGGAAGACGGGCAGCAAGTGGCTGTGGGATCAGCTCTTTGACGGCGAGGTTCCGTTCAAGGCCGATCGGGTGATCGCCTTGTCCAAAGCCGAACTACGGGAGCTGCTGCGCTTAGGGGTGAGTGCGTCGCGGCTGCTGCGGATTCCCAACGGCTTCTGCTGGGAAGATCCACCTCCGTACGGGCGTTTTCGCGCGCGTCACCGGCTTGGAGAGCAGAAGATCGTCGCCTACCTGGGGCAGGTGAGCCCGCGGAAGGGTCTCGACGTCCTGGCTTCCGCCTTCGCCGATGGCAAGATGGGGCAGACAAAGCTGGTGATCGCCGGGCCGGAGCGGGGGATGCGTCTGCACACCGGGCCAGAGGTATTGCGCCTCGGGGTGCTGGAGGGGGAGGAGCGACTGGAGCTGCTGGTGGATGCCGATGTGCTCGCCTATGCCTCCACGCAGGAGGTTTTTGGCCTCGTACCCCTGGAAGGGCTGTGGTGCGGCACGCCGGTGGTAGTGGCCGGAGACTGTGGCTGCGGGGAGCTGATCGCCGAGGCGCAGGCCGGGCTACTGGTTCCGCATGGCGACGTGGAGGCCTTGCGGCGGGCCCTGCTCACCCTCTTGACAAGTCAAGAGCAATCCAAAAAAATGGTGGAAAAAGGCCAAGCCTACATACGAGAACACCTGGACTATACCGATGTCGCCCGCCGCCACCAAGCGCTGTACAAAGAGCTACTCAACGGATGAGTAGATCAGACGATTCCGTCTTGCGGAGCCTCAATGTGCCTTGCCCGAGAAGCGATCCATACCCGCCAGAAGGAAGGCGGAGACCACAAAGGTCAGGTGCCCGGCGATCTGCATCCAGGCCCCCGTCCCGACAAACTCGTCGGACAGGTAGTGCTTCAACAGGTTGATCGAGGAGATCGCCACAATCGAGGTTGCGATCTTCAGCTTCAGGCCGGAGGCATCCACCTTCCCCAGCCAGGAGACTTCCTTGGGGTTCGCATCCACATCCAACTTGGAAACACTGCTTTCATAGCCGGAGATAATCACCATCACCACCAAGGTCGCCAGCATCGCGCTGTCCACCAGCGACAGGATGTCCACGGTGAAATCTTCCTCGCTGCTCTCGCTCAGACGATGAAAAACATGGGTGAATGCCTGAAAATACTTGAAGACCACCATCACCAGCGCACCGATCAGTCCCACAAAAATGGGCGCCAGCAGCCAGCGGGAGTTGAACAACATCGACTCAATCACGGACTCCAGGGACTTCATCCAGCCTCCTCGCGGCGCTGTATACCACAGCTTGGGGCTCCTGTGGCCCCCTCCCAAGCCCCCACCACCGAACGCACCGCCCTTGTCACACGCTCACGCAAAAAGCGATGGCGGGCATCGGGGCTGAAGCGGGGATGCCAGAGCAGGAGCATGGGGAGCTGGGGAAGATCAAAGGGAAGCTCGGAGATCAGGAGGGGGTCGCCCATGGCGCGGACCACATCCTCGGGAAGGGTGGCCAACAGCGAGCTGCGGGAGACGAGGCGGGCAACCGCCGGAAAGGAGCTGAGCGAAGCGGCAACCCGACGGCGGCGCCCGATCGCCGCCAGCAGGTCATCCACAAAACCAAGGCCACCGCCCTCAAAACTGACGATGGCGTGATGAGCATCACAGTAGTCGTTCAGATCTGCAGGACAGGCTGTTTCGGGAGCACGCGCCACCACAAAACGGCGCATGTACAGGGGCCGTGCCACCAGCTCTGAGAAGTCCACTGCCCCGGCCCGACCGGGAAGTCCAGAAAGATCGGGGGCTATCGCCAGGTCCAGCACTCCCCGCCTCCCCTCCTCCAAGCTCTGCATCGACAGGGCGCGCACCCGCAGGTCGATGTTCGGTGCCACGGCCCAGACTGCACGGACGATGCTGTCAGCCAGCGTGAGCTGACCCTCCTCTGAGAGTCCGATCACCAGCTCCCCGCGCGCGGAAAGGGGATCAAATTCAGGGGGAGGCTCCAGAACCCGGCGGGCCGCCGCCAGCGCATCTTCCACCGGTCCCCGCAGCGCCCGGCCCCGCTCGGTGACCTCCACCCCGCGCCCCACACGCACCAGAAGCGGATCGCCCAGCAACAACCGCAACCGCTGCAGGCTGCGACTCATCGCTGGCTGGGTCAGCCCCAGCTCACGCGCCGCCTCGGTCACACTTTCCCGCGCCAGCAGCCGGTCCAGGGCCAGTAGCAGGTTCAGGTCTACCCCTCGAAGATCCATAGATGCCATGCATGGATTGTATAGCAATCATTCATTGGATGGCCGGGGAGGCCGTAGCTATGCCATTGGAAAGGAGAGAACATGCTACACGTCGTCTTTGGAGCGGGTCAGGTAGGGGGTGCGGTGGCGAAGGGGCTCTTGGAGGCCGGCCACCGGGTACGGATTGTCCGCCGTCGGGATGCGCCTGTACCCGACGGTGCAGAGCTATGCCTCGGAGATGCCCGTGATCCTGCCTTTGTCAAGAAGGCCAGCGAGGGCGCCGCGGTCATCTACCACTGCATGAACCCCTCTGCCTACACCACCAAGGCCTGGGAGAGCGAATTCCCAGCGATGGGCGAGGCGATGATCGCGGCGGCGCTGGCACACAAGGCCAGGCTGGTCTGCCTGGACAACCTCTACGGCTACGGCATCCAGTCCGAAAAACGCCGAGAAAATAGCCCCATGTTGGCCGAGGGCCCGAAGGGAAAAGTGCGGGTGGCCTGGGATGCCCGGCTGCGCGGCCAGGCCGGCCTGCGCTTTGTCGTGGGTCGGGCGGGAGATTTCTTTGGCCCCGGAGCCGACCAGGCGCTCTTTTCCCCCAAGATGCTCCAGGATCTACGCGCCGGAAAGAGTGTCTGGCTGGTGGGGGATCCCGCGGCGGTGCACGCCTTCTCCTTTGTGCCGGAGGTGGCCCGCTCGCTGGTGCGCCTCGGCACCGCAGAAAATAGTGTAGAAGGCCAGGTTTTTCACCTGCCGGTGATCCAGCTTGCCCCCGCCGAGCTGCTGGCCCACCTCGCAAAAGCCCTGGGTGTTCCTGCCCACTACCACAGCCTGCCCGGGTGGGTGCTGCGGATGTTCGGCCCCTTCGGCGGGCTCCTCGGAGAGCTGTCGGAGACCGCCTACCAGTGGGATCGCCCCTTCCTGGTAGATGATCAGCTCTTTCGCGGCCGCTTTCCCGGCAGTCCGACGGTGGAGGAGGCCGCGCGGCAGACCGCAGCGGGGCTGGCCTGAAGTCCTAGCCCCCCGTCACCCAACTCCAAGCCGCCAACCCTGCAATTCCGGCCGCCGCCAGCGACAGAAGCAGCGCCCCGCCCACCCAGAGCCACAGCTCCTGGCGGCGGGCTTTGGGGCGGCGTTTGGGCGCAATGGTGAGGGTGCCCGGTTCCCGCAGGGCCCGCGCCAGCTCGGACATGGTCGCGGGCCGCCTGCTGGGATCCCGCGCCGTGATCGTCCGCACCAGATCGCGCAGCGCCGCGCCCGCGGTCTCGCCCGGATCCAAATCATCCATCTGGATTTTCTGGCGGATTACCCAGGCAATCCGCTCCTCCGAACCCATCTGCGTGGCGCCGCCAAAAGCACGCTTGCCGGTCAAGGCCTCGTGCAACATCACCCCCAAAGAATAGATGTCGGCACGGGCAGGATCCACCTTTACATCTTCAAAAAGCTCGGGTGCCATGTAGGTGGGCGTCCCGACAGCCGTCATCGTGCGCTGGGAGGGATCTGCGGCGGTGGCGATGCCAAAATCCAGGATCACCGGCGTACCATCTGCACGGATGACCACGTTGGATGGTTTAAGATCACGGTGGTAAATCTGCGCCCGATGCGCCTCGGCCATCGCGTCGGCCATGGCCGCAAAACAGGCGCGGGCTTGATCCGGGGACAGCGGCGCAGACGCAAGGCGCGCCCGTAAGGTATCCCCTTCTACCAGTTCCATCGCCAGATAGTAGACACCCCGCTGCGGATCCTCCCCCGGGTGCAGGATACGCACGATGTTGGGGTGGTGCAGCGCTGCCAGCGCCTCGACCTCGCGCGTGAACCACTTTTCCTGGTCCACCTCGCTGTCGGGTCGGAAGAGCTTGACCGCTGCGGTCATCTTCTGGCTCATCCCGTGCCGGCAGCGATAAACGGCCGCCATCGCCCCTTCTCCAAGGCGGCCCTCCACCACCCAGTCCCCGATCTTGTCTCCCGGACGCAGGCTGATCATCGGACTACCATATCCCCTCCCGCCGGGTTGCCGCCACCCTACTCAGGAAGGACCAGGACATCCCCCACCTCGACGAGGTTCGGATTGGGGAGCCGGGACTTGTTCGCGTCCCAGATAGCTTTCCACTTGTCCGAGTTTTTGTATTCGGCGATGGCGATGGAGGAGAGGGTCTCCCCGGAGGCCACCTTGTGGGTGCGCCCGCTTGCCACCGGCTCAGGGCTGCTACTGTCCTCGGTCGGGCTCAGGTAGCGGCGAAGATCCGCCTCATAGGCGGGGGTAGACCGCCAGGCTGCGATGGCTTGGTTTATGATGGAGAGCAGGTCTTTTTCACCGTCGCGCACCGCCACGTTGTAGGTGGAGTCGGTGAGGTTGTACTGGGCGATCTTCAGCTTGCCCTTATGCTGGGGGAAGCGACTGTAGTGGGTGTTGATCTCGGCCACCGCGAAGGGGTAGTCATACACATACGCATCCAGTTTTTTGTTGATAAGCAGCTCAAAATAGCCCTGCTCGATCTTTTCCAAAGAGGTGTAGCCCTTGGCCAGCTTCATCACCTCTTTTTCGGCGGCATCGTCGGGATAGATGCCCACCCGTTTTCCCCAGAGATCCTGGGTGGTCTTGATCTTGGAGTCCGAAGAAACGATCAGGCAGAGGCCGAATTCCAGGTAGGGCTCCGACCACGCCAGGCCCTCCTCCGAATAGGGCACAAAGCCGGCGGCCACCATGTCCACCTCGGTATTGGCGCGGAGACGGTCGGCCAGCTCGGTGTAGAGCGCGTGTACCACCTTAACTTTGGGCACACCGATAGCTTTGGCGATCTCCATCGAAAGCCGATAGTCCAGCCCATCGGGCTCTCCGGCATCGTTGTTGAAAATCGTCGGCGGGGTCCCCGACCAGGGCGGGGTGCCGGTGTCCATCAGCACCCGCAGCTCGCCGTGCTGGCGGATCCGGTCCAGCGAGGATCCGGAGGGGGTAGGAGGAGGAGGAGGTGTAGTCTCGGCTACCGATGTTGCGGCAGGCCGGAGCATCAGCCCGGCCGCCACCACCCCGCCGACCACCATGAGAACAAAACCGATACCGACGGCCACAATCAGCATTTTTGCGCCGGTGGAGAGGCCACCTTCTTCTTCACCCGCCATCCCAACTCCCTCCGGCTGTCGCCGTTTCAGCCCGGATTCTATCATGCTCCCCCCGACGGCTTCCGACTCCTCCTCCACAATTTTCCCGTCCCCGCGCTCCCCAGCGGCATTCCGCCGCGACAGCGTTAAATGACCCCCATGCTCCTCCTCCTCCTCGCCTGCACCTCCGAGATCACCTGCGGTCCCGGCACCACGCTCAAGGACCAGACCTGTGTGGTGGCCGACTCCGGCGCCCCCGACTCCGAGGCGGAGACCGATACCGACACGGATACCGACACCGACAGCGATACCGACTCGGACACCGACGCCGACGCGGACGGCGACACCGATGCCGACACCGACTCCGACGCCGATGCCGATCCCGGAGAAGATGGCTGGCCGGTCCAGGTCTTTTCGCCCTTTGTGGACGCCACCGCCTACCCCACCCCGAAGATCGGCGATATCAGCACCGAAACGGGAATCCGCTACTACAACCTCGGCTTTATCGTCGGTGACGGCACCTGCAACGCTACCTGGGGCACCTACTACAGCGTGGACAGCGGCCCGGAGAGCTGGAGTGGAGGTTCTTCCTACTATCTCTACGATGAGATCGACCGCCTGCGCGCCCTCGGAGGCGACGTGGCCGTGTCCTTCGGCGGGGCGGCCGGCACCCCACTTGCAGTAGCCTGTACCGATGTTGCAAGCTTGAAGGCGCAGATCCGTCGGGTTGTGGACCAACTGGACCTGCACCGCATCGACTTTGACGTGGAGGGCACCTGGCTGACGGACCATGTCTCCGTGAGCCGCCGAAACGAGGCGATTGCGTCGTTGCAGGCGGATCTTGCGGGAGAAGGTCGGTCGTTGGCGGTGTGGTACACCCTGCCGGTGCTGCCCTCCGGGCTGACGGCCGACGGGGAGTGGTTGATCGCAGATGCGCTGGACAAAGGAGTAGGTTTGTCCGGCGTAAATATCATGACCATGGACTACGGCGACGGTGCAGCGCCCAACCCCACGGGCCAGATGGGAGAGTACGGAATCCAGGCCTTGGAAGCCCTGAAAGATCAACTTGCGCTTGCATATCGTGAAGCAGGGGCATCGAAAACCGAGACCGAGCTGTGGCCGATGCTGGGCAGCACCCCGATGATCGGCCTGAACGACGTGACTACTGAGCTGTTTGACCTGGAAGATGCACAGCAGACCCTGGACTTTGCGGTCACCAACAAGCTGGGCATGATCTCCATGTGGTCGATCAACCGGGATCATGGCTGCCCCAGCCAGAATTGGGTGAGTGTGGACTGCAGCTCCAACCCCGAGCAGAGCGCAGACTGGGCCTACACGCAGGTCTGGGTAGGCTACTGAGGCGGGC
>CAITDR010000253.1 GCA_903891165.1 uncultured Pseudomonadota bacterium | reverse complement strand
GCTACGGCCAGATCTACTACGACGAACAATCGGTTTTGGACTTCAACTCCACACTTTCCTCTGCCCTCGCGGCCTCCGATTCGGATTTGGAAGTGCTTGGCGAAGAGAATTATGCGCGGGACCTGGTCTCCTTCAAGGAAGGTCTGCTGTTGAACCTGGCTGCGACCTACACGCCTGTTCGCGGGCAGACCGTCACTCTGGCCTACCGCAAAGACTTCCAGGACGTGCTGTTCTCCAACTACTCCGCATTTAATGCCGTGACTTTGCGCTATGATGGCAAGTTCCGGGAGCGTCTGGTCGTGGGGGCCGAATATGCGATGCGTCTGGATCGCTACCATGGCGAGATCGCCCGTGGAGATGTCTCGCACCGCGTAAAAGCGGATGTGGCTTGGCTCTTCACCCGCTATTTGTCCGCATCGGTCGGTGGGGGATGGAATGCCCGGTATTGTGCGGACGCAGGCTGTGTGGATCCCAACAACCCGCAGATCACCTACACGCAGACACAATACGACGATCTGTGGGGCCAGGTGGGGCTCACCTTCACCTATTGAGCAAAAGCCGTAGCCCTTGCGGGCAATCGGTGGCTACAATGTGAGCAACATGATGTGGTTCCTTCTCTCCATCGCCCTTGCTGCGGACGGCGGCGCGGGCGGCGCAGCCTTTCCGCTGCTTTCCAGCTCTTCCCTCTACCGGGCGGGTGCGGGAGACGTGCTGTCTCTCGAAGTGTTTGGGGAGGCGGATATGTGCCGGGACCTTCGGGTTTCGGAAGAAGGGGTGATCTCTGTACCCTACGCCGGGCAGATCTCCGTGATCGGTCTCACCATCGACGAGGTCGAGCACCTCATCGTGGAGCGTCTGGGCAACTCCGTCCTTGTGGCGCCGCAGGTGGTGCTGCGGGTACGCAGCTATGGGCAGAGTGTGGAGGTTGCAGGCCGGGTAAAGGTGGTGGGGCGCTACCCCATCTCTGAGGCGGGTATGACGGTCACCCAGATGTTGACCGCTGCGGGCGGACCCGCCGATGTCTCCGCGCCGATCGCCTATCTCAGCCGGGGTGGCGACCGGTTGCGCGTCGATTTGGAGGCGATCCTCAACGGGGATCGCAGCAGCGACTACCCCGTGGAGCCCGGGGATGTGATCGTGGTCCCCGAGACGCCCATCGTCCAGATCATGGGAGAGGTCGAGGATCCTGGCCTGGTTCCCTATCGGCCCGGCCTGCGTCTGACCGACGCGCTTGCCGCCGCCAAGGGCCTGACCCAGACCGCAAACCGTCGGGTGATCCTGCTCACCCGCGACGGGGAGACCATCCGGGTCAACTACCTGCGCATCCTGCGTCAACAGCAGGAGGATCCCGAGCTCAAGCCCTACGACAAGATTGAAGTCATGCAATCCGCCTTCTAAGGTGGGTTTTTCGGCGCATTGGAAGCGATGCCTGAGACTTTTCATGAGCTTTGGACGTGACGTGTCAAGAGAAAGGGGGTAGCCTATAGGGGTGGAGGTAGTTGCGTGGCGCGAGTACGCCGAGCGTCCCAGAACCCCGAGGTAGAGGCCCTGCCCGCTCTTCCCGTCCCGGCTCCCAAGCCGGCACGTCGGAGGAAGATCAGTGCTCCGCCTGAGAAGGTTACCGAAAACAGTGCTGGTTCTCTGCCGCAGCTTCTGCTGATCGGTGGGCTCTCTGGCTGTGCGTTGCTGACCCTGGCTTTGGCCAGCTACCACCCCGCGGATGGCTCCCTTGCATCGGGAGGCACCGACGTTCATAACCGTGCGGGTCCCATCGGTGCCTGGCTGGCAGACAGCTTCTACCAGGCTTTTGGCTATGGTGCCTGGGGAGTTCTTCTGGTGGCCGCTGTGTTGGGTATGCAGCTGGCTGGGCGCCGCACCGGAGGTATCTGGACCTGGATGCTCGTTGGTATCGGCGCCATGTTTTCGATGGCCGGGCTGCAGCTGGGCGTACATGCGACGGGCCGGGACTTCCCGCCCGGTGGGGTCGTTGGTGTGCTGGTGGCCCAGCTACTACAAAGCTCTGTAGGTAAGGTAGGAGCTGCCCTTACGGTGGGTGCTGGTCTGGTCGCCGTTGCGACGGCCCTGTTTCGCATCGACTGGCAGCCGCTGGCCGCCCGCCTCTTGGAGGGCCTGGAAACCGGCACGCCGCGTGTAGCCCGGAAGTTGGGGGAAGTGGGCGTTGGAGCTGTAAAAGCCACCGCGGCGGTGGGTGCCCAGGGCGCCATTGCATTGCGGCAGCACCTCGAAGTCCGCCGGCAGGTTCAGGCGGAGGAAGAGGAGGAGGAAGAACTTCCCAACGAGCTGACCCCGGAGGAAGTTGAGCCTGAGCCGGTGGCGACCCCCACGGTATTGCCGGCGGCCGCTTCGGGTGTCTGGTCGGCCCGTCCCGCTCCGCCTGCACCTCCACTTCCAAAAATTCGCGATGAAGTTACTGAAGTAGCCGGCCGTGCCCTGGTGGAAGTCGAGTGGGAGCCCACCTCAATGGCCGCTCCACCTAGCCAGGACGGGGTGCCGCGTCCGATCCCGCCTGCCTTTGGCATGGAGAGTGGCCTGCGAAAGAGCCGGGAGGAACTTCGTGCTGAGCTCCGCGCACAGCGGCCCATCGACCTGCTTCCCGACTCTCTCCCCGTCGCCGAGCCCGAGCGGCGCTGGATGCCGGACCCCGAGGAGGAGCGAGCCAGTGCCGTGGGCCTGGGCCTGCTGCCTCGCCGGGTGCTCAAGGCTCAGCAGCAGCAGGCGCCCCGCACAGTGTTGCCGCCCCCGGTAGCTCCCTCTCCGCGCCCGGTGGTCCCCGAGGCCTTTCGGATTGAGCAGCCCTCGCTGATCGAGCTGCCCTCGGTCCCGGCGGTCCACCGCGAAGCACCGCAGTTGCCAGCCGTACATCGCGAGCAGGCCGTCGCGCCCAGCGCCCAGCCGCCGATCCTGCCCCCCCAGATGCCAGCGTTGCCGCCGATCCTGCCTCAGCATGCCCCGGCAGTGGCCCCCGAGCTGCAGGCCCCCCGCCCGCGCCCCCCGGAGCCAGTCCGTGCGCATGAGGCGCCCCCTGCACGCGTGGCCGAGGTGCCGACGCCGCGCCCCTCCGAGCGCCCTGCACCTCCCCACGCCGAGCCCCCGCGGCTGGAAGCCCCGGTGTGGGAAGATCCCGAAGAAGATCTTCCCGATCCCTTGCCCGCCTTTGAAGCGCCGCGCGCCATCCTCATGCCGGAAGAAGAGGATCCTGCACCGCGTCCGCTCCCACGTGGCAAGAAGGCCCAGATCCTTCCCGGAAACCTCCAGAGTGGTGGCTCCAATGACGATGGTCGAGCACTTCGGCGTGCCGACCATTTTGAGCTGCCTCCCCTGGGACTGTTGGATGATCACCCCGCCATCATCGGCGGTCACGACGATCTTGCGCTGCAGGATATGGCGCGAAAACTGACCGCCAAGCTCCGTACCTATGGAGTGGAGGGGCGCGTGGTGGCCATCCGCCCTGGCCCGGTGATCACCGTCTTTGAATACGAGCCCGCCCCAGGCGTCAAACTATCCAAGATCTCCTCCCTCTCCGATGACCTGAAGATGGCCTTGGAGGCGGTGAGTGTACGTATTGTGGCACCGATCCCCGGTCGTGGAGTGGTGGGCGTGGAGATCCCCAACCGCAGCCGCCAGATCGTCTGGGCGCGCGATGTCTTTGCCTCCCGCGAGTTCCGAGAGAGTGGCCATTCTCTGCCGATGATTCTGGGAAAAGATACCGAGGGCCGCCCCTTTGTCACCGACCTCGCCAAGATGCCGCACCTGCTGGTAGGCGGCACCACCGGCTCAGGAAAGAGCGTCGGTATCAATGCGATGCTTTGCAGCCTCCTCTTCACCAAAGCTCCCGAGGAACTTCGCCTGATCCTGGTAGATCCGAAGATGCTGGAGTTCGAGCTGTACCAGGAGATCCCGCACCTGCTGCACCCCGTGGTCACCGAGGCAAAGTTGGCTTCTGCCGTGCTCAAGTGGGCATGCGTGGAGATGGACGAACGCTACCGTATGCTGGCGAAGTGGCAGACCCGCAATATCGAGGGCTATAACGGTCGGGCGACCAAGGAAATGGAAGATTGGACGCCCGAAAAAGCCAAACGTTTCGGCATTGAAGAAGGGGCACTGCCCCGGAAGTTGCCCTACATCGTCATCGTCATCGACGAGCTGGCCGACCTGATGATGGTCGCCGCCAAGGATGTGGAGGAGTCCATTGTCCGACTCGCACAGAAAGCACGTGCGGCCGGAATTCATCTGATTGTGGCCACCCAACGTCCCTCTGTCGATGTCATCACCGGACTGATTAAGGCCAATATGCCGTCGCGACTGGCCTACCAGGTGCGCTCCAAGACCGACGGACGTACGATCCTGGACCAGAACGGTGCGGAGACCCTTTTAGGGAAGGGTGACCTCCTCTTCCTCCCACCGGGTACCTCTGGCCTGATCCGCGTCCATGGCCCGCTGCTCACCGACGAGGAGGTGCGTCGTGTGGCCGACTTCGTGCGGGCCCAGGGTACCCCCGAGTACGCGCCCAAGCTGACCATCGAGGAGAGCGACGGGGAAGGGGAGGAGAACCTGGAAGATGAGATGGATGAGAACTATGACCACGCGGTAAGTGTGGCTATCGAGCTCGGTCGCATCAGTACGTCCATGATCCAACGACGCCTGAAAATTGGCTACAACCGCGCCGCCCGGATCATGGAGATCCTGGAGCGGGAAGGGGTGGTGGGCCCTGCGGATGGCGCCCGCCCGCGCGAAGTGCTGCTCGGAAAGAATTGAGGCCCACGGACAGGGAAGGAAAGCCCCTCCGGGGGGTCTGATCTGTGCCGCGGCGCTTGCCGATGGCCGCCCGACGCTATAGTCGGGCCGTTCTTCTGGGAGGCACCGTGGGAGTGCGGCGCGCTCTGCTCACAGGTCTGTTTGGGCTGTTCACCATTGTCCCGCTGGTCTACGCGGGGCCCGAGAATCCTTCCGTCGGGGAGGTTGTAACGGCTGTTAAAGATACCTACCGGAGTGTAAACACAATCCGGGCGGACTTTACACAGGTGGTAACCGATCCGGTGACCAAGCAGCAGGATCGGCAACGGGGTCGGCTTGTTCTCAAGCGCCCCAAAAAGATGAAGATTGAATTCCTGGCGCCCAACCCGCGGACATTTATGTCCAACGGGAAGTTCCTGTGGATCTACGACCCTGTGCAGAAGCAGGTGATCGAGCAGCAGGACCTGGGTGGAGGCGGCGGCGTTGGCGTATTGTTGGACGATCTCAGCAAGTTGGACGAGCTGTTTTCCACAACTTTGATGCCCGAGGACAAGCCGCCCAAGCTCACCCACACGCTGCGGCTGGTGCCGCGTCAGCAGGGGGCCTTCCAGTCACTGGACCTGACCGTCACCAAGCAGAAGTATGTGCTCCAGGACCTGATCCTCACCGATGCCATGGGCTCGGTGACGGAGATGCATTTTACGCTGGTGCGCATCGATACCGACGTGCCGGACGCAGAGTTCGAGTTTGTTCCTCCACCGGGCGTACAGGTTATCAAGGCAGGTTAGGATGCAGCGTGTACATTTGATCAGCCTCGGCTGCCCCAAGAACCGGGTGGATTCCGAGGTGATGGTGGGGAAGCTCCAGGCGGGGCCTTTTGAGCTTGTGGATGACCCTGCTTCGGCCGACGTGATCGTCGTCAACACCTGTTCGTTTATCCGGCCCGCTACCGAAGAATCGGTGGATACCGTGCTGGAGATGGCCAAGTTCAAGCAGCAGGGTTCCTGCCAGAAGCTGATCGTGACCGGCTGTATGGTTCAGCGCTACGGGAAGGACCTGGAAACCGAGCTTCCCGAGGTGGATCACTTCCTGGGGACGGGCGAATATCATCGGATCGACGAAGTTCTTTCTCGCCGGGAAGACGAGCTTCAACGCTCCTATGTGGACACCCCGCTCTACATTCACGACGAGATGGCCCCCCGGATCAATTCCTGGGCGGCCCACTCGGCCTATCTGAAGATCTCCGAAGGCTGCGACCACCGCTGTGCCTTCTGCATCATTCCCCAGCTTCGCGGCAAGATGCGCTCGCGTACCGTCGCATCTCTGGTGTCGGAAGCCACACGTCTGGCCGACCAGGGGGTGGTGGAGCTCACGCTGGTTTCTCAAGATTCCACCGCCTACGGTCGGGATCTGGGGGATGGCTCCAACATCGGCACGCTGGTGCGTGCGCTGGCGCGTATTCCGGCAATTCGCTGGGTGCGTGTACACTATCTCTATCCGCATGGGGTCCCCGAGGAGTTGCTTCGGGCCATGGCGGAGGAGGAAAAAGTGTGTCGCTACCTTGATATTCCCCTTCAGCATGCCAGCAGCAACATGCTCAAAGCGATGAAGCGCGGTGTCACCCGCGAGGGCCAGGAAAAGATCCTGTCGCGGATTCGTTCGTTTGTGCCCGATGTATCGGTGCGGACCACCTTCATCGTGGGTTTTC
>CAITDR010000252.1 GCA_903891165.1 uncultured Pseudomonadota bacterium | reverse complement strand
GTACCCTCTACCAGGGGCACTTCCTGCTCCTCCAGGGCGGCATAGCCGGGTGCGGAGGCGGAAAGCCGCAGGGCTTCCAGCGGCAGCTCGGGCAGCAGAACACGCCCCCCAACGGCGGCTATCTCCTGGTCCCCCACCTTCAAAAGCAGGCCCTCGACCGGCTTTCCGGTAGGTCCCAGCACCGCCACCAGCAGTGCTGCCTGGGCGGGAGGCGGCGGCGAGAGCAGCACCGACACCGGCTGCTCAGCACCCGAGGTGCGCACCTCCACATCCTCCTCCCCGAAACCATAGCGCTCAGACGAAGCCACGACCGTCCAGCGTCCCGGGTCTACCGAATACAGACGCGTCCCGTCGTTCCCCACCGGCAAGGGCGGAAGGACCACCGCACCCACCATCCGTACCAGGGCATCCCGCACCGGCCCCGCTGCCGTCAGCGTGCTCACCCGCACCCGCGCCGCCCCCCACTCGGTACGCAGCTCCAGGCGATTTTCGCCCTTGCGCAGCTTCAGGTTCTTCTTTCCTGAGGCAAACAGCTCGCTTGAGTAGTCTACAATACAGCTCTCTGTGGGCAGACCTTCCAGGCTCAGCGTGCCACCGCTGCTGGTACTGCCGACGGGACGGCCATTCAGGCGCACCTCCACCCCCTCCGCCGGCTGACCCTCAGGATCCACAAAGACCAGCTCCAAGCGGGCGTCTCCCTCGTCCCGTAGCAGCTCCGCGACGATCTCCACCCGCTGCACATCGTCCGGTTGCACCACGAGCTGGCGCTCTTGCAGCCCAAGGGTTGGAGAGGAGAGGACCAGTGTCCAGTTTCCGGGCTCCAAGGCATAAAAAGCCTCTCCGTCTGGCCCCAGGGTGGAGTCCTGGCGGCCCTGGTCCCCTACCCAACGTACGGCCGCATCCACCGGCGCGCCCTCGGGGCCACGGGCCTGCAGCTCCACCGAGCCGGGCTTCCAGGCCATCCCCACCTGCAGCTCGCGCAGACCCGGCACCAGCTCCACCTCGCGCGGCTCAGAGGGGCGCATCCGCTCGCCCGAGACCATAATGGTCCGCTTTCCAAGCTGGAGACCGCCTACCCGAAGGCTGCCACCCGAGCTGGTGCGCCCCAGCGGGTGGCCGTCCATCTCCACTAGAGCGCCCTCCACCGGCTTCCCGTCGGGATCCACCACCCGCAAAAGCAGCTCGGCAACCCCACTTTCCTCGCTCTGAAGCAGGAATTCGATGGTCTGGTGTGGCGCGTCCTCCGCCACCACAATCTCGCGCTCCTGGGTA
This sequence comes from uncultured Pseudomonadota bacterium, assembly GCA_903891165.1. Classification (GTDB taxonomy): domain Bacteria; phylum Myxococcota_A; class UBA796; order UBA796; family SXON01; genus CAITDR01. The sequence goes on along the minus strand of CAITDR010000252.1, from coordinate 330 downwards.
CCAAAGCTGGGCGCCGAAACGCCGACTGTCCAGGTTCCTGGCGATAGAACCAGGCTATGCTCGCCGTCTTCACCAAGCTCCAGGGGCGGCAGATCCTCCGGCCCGAAGAAGCGCACCACAGCGTCGGCAACCGGCGCCTGCTCGGTGCGCGCCACCAGGGTCACCGTACCCGGCGCGCGGGAGAGGTAGAGGCGCTGGTTGACCAAATCACCCTGAAGCGACAGGGTGGCGGGGGCAAGAGCCTCAAAATTATCAGCTTCTACCGTGATGGTTCGCGATCCACCTTGGAGATCCAACAAGTCCAGTGTGCCGCCGGTGCTGGTGGCACCC
>CAITDR010000251.1 GCA_903891165.1 uncultured Pseudomonadota bacterium | reverse complement strand
TCGCAGTCCTGATCCAGGCCGTCGCAGCGCTCGGGAGCGGCGGGATAGATGTTGGCGTCGCGATCGTCACAGTCGTCGGCGGTCGCGACGTAGCCGGTGGGCAGGTTACAGGCGGCCTGTTGCTGCGCCACGTCCCCAAAGCCGTCGCCGTCCACATCGGCATACCAGCTTTGGCCATCGGTGGGGTTGTTGTCCACCACCCCATCGCAGTCCTGATCACGGCCATCACAGCGCTCCGTCGCCACCGGAGAGCTGCTTGCATCGCTGTCGTCGCAGTCGGTGCCGGTCTGAACATAGCCCGAGGGCGGCAGCCTTTCGCAGTCTTCGATGGTGGTGGAGGGGCTGCCAAAACCGTCGCTGTCTCCGTCGGCATACCAGAGCGAGAAGGCGGCTCCCTCGTCCACCTGACCGTCGCAGTCGTTGTCGTGGTAGTCGCAGGCCTCCGGTGCCCCGGTCCAGGCCAACCCGTCGGCATCGTCACAGTCATCGGTATTGGAAACCCAGCCGCCCCCCGGCCCACATGCGGAGCCCACGACCGCTGGATCTCCAAAGCCGTCGCCGTCGGCATCGGCATAGACCGTCACCCCCACCCACGCACTCCCGTCAGTGTCGTCGCAGTCACTGCCCCCGCAGATGTCACGCGGCTCCCCGTCGCCATCGTAGTCACACCAGCCGGTCCAGAGGTTCTCAAAAAAGGTGCTGTTGACGCTGGTATCACAGGTGGGAGCGCCAAAAATACTCACGTCCCCCGACAGGAGTACCCCCCCTTCATAGGCCAGGATCACGTCGGTGGCGGTGGCCCGGGTCAAGAGTGGCACCGAGGCCGACCCCAGACTTAAGCTGGCGGTGTAGGCGTAGGAAATGCCGGTGACGCCATCCAGAAAGGGGTGGCCATTGGTCGCGGGAATGCCCACCTGCCAGCAGGAGGGGTCGTAGGAGCCCCCCGCGATCTGCATCCCGACGCCCAACGAGCTCGCAATCCCGTTGACGATATTGTTACGTCCTCCAAATCCCGTCGCATTGTCTCCCAAAAGGATCACCAGACCCCCATCCGCAATCAGGTGCTGCAGATCCGCAAGCTGGGCGGTGGTGAAGGAGAGCGCGGGACCGGCCACCACAATCATCGCATAGGGCGAAAAGGTGGTGGGCCAGGAAGTGGTGCGATCCACGCCAGCAATTCCCACACCTGTCATAGATGTGGTGAAGGAGGTGATCACCGCGCTGCTGTAGCCGACGTTGCCCTCGTACCAGAGGATCCGATCGCGAGCAAGCGCCGAATTCAGGAGGAGGAGCAACATACTCACGCCAGGACCCCATCGCAGTTGTTGTCCACCCCGTCCCCCGCCTGCTCCACGGCACCCGGGTTCACCGCCGCGTCGGCATCATCGCAGTCCCCGCCCTGTTCCGTGAAGCCATCCCCGTCATCGTCGGCAGCCTCGGTGTCTTCGTCCACCTGGCCGTCGCAGTCATTGTCCAGGCCGTCCGCCCGTTCCCGGCCCAAGGGAGAGATACTCGGATCGCTGTCGTTGCAGTCGCCGGCATCCTCGGTGCTGCCGTCGCCATCGTCGTCATAGACCGATGTTCCTTCGTCGGCGGTGCCATCACAGTTGTTGTCGCGACCGTCCACCAGCTCGGGTGCCCCGGGAAAGACCGTGGCATTGTTGTCATCGCAGTCCCCGGCCACCCCCGAATAGCCGTCGTTGTCGTTGTCGATGGCGCCCAGATCGGTGGTACCGTCGCAGTCGTCGTCGATGCCGTTGGTGGGATCCTCGGTGGCCCCCGGAGAGATCATCGGCTCCGCATCCGCACAATCTCCCTCCAGCTCCGTGTAGCCATCGCCGTCGTCGTCGGCACAGTCCGTCTGCTCGTCTACCTCACCATCGCAGTCATTGTCCAGGGTATCACAGCGTTCTTGGCTGGCGGGAGAGGCGTCCACGCGGCTGTCGTCGCAGTCTCCCCCGCAGGAGGCATAGCCGTCGCCGTCCTGGTCGTAGAGGGCGCTCTCGCCGTTCTCGCAGTCGTTGCCCAGCAGATCCACTGATCGGGCAGGAGCGGCGCCGAGATCCAGGCTGAGGACGCCCCGCGCGGGCAGCCCATCCGTGGGTGAAAATTCAACAAAAATTTCCAGCTGCTCGCCGGCCTCCAGGCTGACCGGCCCCTGTGGGCTGCTGTAGAGGGGGGAGGAGAAAATCAGGCCGCCAAAGTCCAGCGTCACTGTGCCGGCATTCCGCAGGCTCAGGGAGCGGCTGACGGTAGTGCCCGGCGGAACCGGGCCGAAGTCGATGGCACTGGGAAAGAGATCCGCAGCCGGGAAGGCGGCAGAAGCCCGGATCTCCACCACATGCTCCGGGTCCCGCTCCTCGTCGGTCAGGATGTGCAGCTGCGCACGGTGGTAGCCCGCCTCGGTGGGGCTGTACAAAAAACCCAGAGACAGCTCCTCCCCGGGGGCCACCGTGGGCAAGCTGTCCTCCTCCACCGAGAAAAAATCTCCCGCCACATTCAAAAGGGAGAGATCGACGATGCGGATCTCCGGGCCTTCCAGGTGCGTAAGGCTGAGCGCACCCGGCACCTCCTCCCCCACGCGGAAGTCGCCCAGGTCCACCAGCGACGGCGACACCGCAAGGCGACGCTGCTCCTTGGTGACGGAGGTCTCCGTATTGCAGGCTACAAAGCCGAGCAGGAGCCAGATCATCCGGGTCACTCCCGGAAAGAGTATAACCTGACCCGCCGGCTTCCCACCCAGAAGGCGAGGCCCAAGGCCGGAAGGGCGAGAAGATCGGTGGGGTCCATGTGCAGCTCCACCGGACGGAGGGGCAGGCCCCAAAGCGCCCGCACCGGCCACTGCAGCAAGCCAAGGCCCCAGCGGTACAACTCGGCCATCCAGGGGCAGGTCTTCACCCCTGCAAAGACCACCCCGGTGGCGATGATACATCCTATCAACACACGTCTACTTGCGACGTGATACATTCCGATCCATTCCAAAAGCCCTTGTAGCAGCAATGGAAAAAAGCAGAGTCCGGCAAAATCGGAGAGTTTTCCCGTCCACCATCCCGGGAAAGCCTGCTTGCCCCAGTGGTCATTGAGCACCAGCAGAAGCAAGGCCACCAGCGGCAGGGGGTGCCAGAGGCCATCCCCCGCACGCGGCTTCAGGGCAGCGCCAGGATTCGTACCCGCACATCTGAAGGAGGAGGTTCATCCCTACAACCTTCGGGCTCCCCATCCTCATCGCAGGGCTGCCAGGTGCTCTGCTGGTCGATGCTGGCCCCCCAGATCACCCGGGTGGCGGTGGACTTGTTGTTGAAGACCGAAAAGTCCACCTCGACGGTGCAGCTGCCGTCCGACCCGCTGGTGGCGGCCACTGAGGCACTGGTGCCGACACAGCCGCCGAAAATGTCAAAAAGGGAGACCCGTACCGACGGATTTGTGTTCCGCCCCTCTGGCCCCCCCACGGCCAGCTCCTGGTCACGCTGGAAGAGGCTGAGCACCAGACCGACATCCTGCGAAGGCCGGAAAAAGCCAGTGTCGTTGCCGGTATCGGAGGCAGTATCCACACCGCTGTCCGCCGGCGCATCGTCCAGCCGCAGGGCCTCTACAGCAAGACGGGCATCCACGGTCGGGGCGGGGGCCTCGATCTGCAGGCGGAAGCGGGCGGTCTCACCGGGCCCCAGGTCCAGCACCGGCCCCCGATCGACGTTGCTGTTCTCGAATTCCTCCTCATCCGGGGGAACGGAGGAGGCGACCGAGGCGAAGAGCCCCAACAGCAGGAGGGCGGGCGGAAGGGCGCGGTTCATAGGAACTCCAACGAAAGGATAGCATGCTGGGATGCAAAGAGCGTGCCAGACCCGAGACATCCCATAAAAATGGGCGACCAAGGCACGGAAGCTCCTCAGCCTGAGCCTGACACATCTCAGGGGACTGGGACATTCCGATCAGGGGACGCCTCCGAGGCGCTCCACCCACACCGCCCCGGCCTCCAGGCGCCACCACACCTCCACCCCCCCGTGGTGCATCACGTAGGCGGGGCTTTCGCGGTGGTGGTGGCTGTTGGGCCGAGGATCCAGCGAGAGGATCTGTTGAAGACTTTCACGAAGTGCAGGGAGCGGGGCCAGGAAAAGCTCAGCCTCCTCCGAAAAATGTACCGGCGCCCGCTCGATGGGGGCGGCCGCCCAGCCACTCCGCGCATCGGGCAGGGCATCGGCATAGGGCAGATAGGGCTTGATGTCCAGTACCGGGCTCCCATCCACAATATCCAGCCCGGAAACTTCTATCGTCACCCCGCGCTCTAAACGAATGCCTTCCAGACGCACCACAGAAAGCCCGATGGGGTTGGGGCGATGAGGCGAGCGGCTTGCAAAAATGCCAACTTTTTCCTTCCCTCCGAGGCGCGGCGGACGGACCACCACCTTCCGATCCTTGGCCTGGTGGAACCAGAAGAGCACCCAGAGGTGGGAAAATCCCTCTATCCCCCGAAGGACTTCCGAGCCGCCAACCCAGGGATAGAGCTGGATCTCTCCCCGGACGGCAGGGGCCAGACCCGGCTGCCGGGGCGTCCCGAATTTGTCCACAAAGGGGCTACGGAGGATCCCGATGGGCCGGAGCGGCAGAAGCTCCGGCGGGCTCTCATGCGTCATCTTCCGGTTCTTCAGGATCTTCCATCTCTTTGCTGTTGAGGAGACTCGCCGTATCGTCGGGATCCAGCTCATGTGCCTTGGCGAAGGCCAGCGCACTCTCGCGGATCAGGTTCCGAAAAACGTCGGGATCGCCAAAGACCACGTCGTCGGTGGTGGCCTGCTGTTTGAGGATCTCCCCCAAGAGCGCCCATGCCAGGGACAACATGACATTTTCGGGAACCGTCTCCACCCACTGGCCGCCCGCCTGGAGCAGGGTCAGCGCCTCCCGCGCCTCCACCTCGGCATCCTCTAAGCGCTGGGTCTCCAGGTAGATGCGGGCGATCTCCAGGCGTGGCTCGGGCAGACGTGGGTCCACACGAAGCACATTCTCCAACTTCTGGCGGGCTTCGTCGGATTTTCCGCGGGAGCGCAGCTCCAGTGCCGCCATAAACTCCACTTCCAGCTGCTGCAGGTGGATCTCGGGCTCTTCCAGAACGGCCATCCTTCCTCCGGGACCGCCGGGTAACGGGATCAGCGACCGCGTGCACCTCCTTTTGGTGGGAGGGGCCACGGAGGGAAAGCGGCAGCCGCCCCAAAAGCAGGCTATGTTTGAAAAATGGCCTACTGGTGGTCCGAAGAAGCGCAGGAAAAGACCGTCCATCGGATGGAAGCCGACCGACCGGTCTATTTTATCTCCGACCTGCACCTGGGGGACGGCGAACACTCTGACATCTTCATGAAGAAAGATCGTCAGCTCTTTGCGCTGTTGGAACAGGTGAGAAAAGAAGGAGCGCGGCTGGTGATCGGTGGGGATGCCATCGACTTTCACCAGTCCTGGAACTTCACCCGCATCGTCCAGGCCCACGGGAAACTGTTGAGGGCTTTCTCGGATCTTGCCGATACCAACGGCGTGGTGTACCTGTATGGAAACCACGATCACGACATCCGAATCTATCGGGACATCCTCCGTTTTGAGGTCTGCACCGAGCTGTGGATCGGCGGCGATATCTGTGTGCAGCATGGGCACGAGTTTGATCCCTTCATCGGGAAACACCTCAACGCCAGCCACACCGCTACCCGCTTCCACCACGGCATCGAGCGGATGACCGGAGCCTTTTTGCGGATGCCGCTCTCCGATTTTTACAATTGGGGGATGCGGGCCGGGCTGTGGGCCTGCTACAATCTGTTCTGGCGACCCATGAAAGTACGGAACCGGATGGCCCGGGCCCTGAACTTCCACCGCCTCGCCGACAAGTCGGAATTTTTTGTCAAGCACTGGGTACGCTCAGAGGCCGGAGATCCGGTGGGCATGACCATGCCGGCCCTGCGCTGGGCCCGAGAAAAGGGACTGAGAGCCCTGGTATGCGGCCACTCCCACATGCCCTGTAACATGGACTACCATGGCAGCCGCTACGTGAACACCGGCTCCTGGACCTTTGGCTGGGCGCAGTACACCGTGCTCGATCAAGGGGAATTCCGGGTTCGGGACTGGCTTTCTGGCCGGGAGTATCGGGACGAGCTGTACCAGCCACTTTTGCAGGGGGAGCTGGAGGAGCTGGACTTCGACCGGTGGTGGCGGAACCAGTACCTGGGCTGGCTGCGCTATCGGAGCGGAGAGGCAAGGCGGCTGTTGAGCGGTTAGTGCAGCGCCGCAAGGAGTAACAATGCGGGTAGACGGTGTACCGATGCGAACGGTGTGGTGGGCAGGACGGGGGCGGGTGAGGATGATCAACCAGCCGCTGTTGCCCCACCGTTTTGAGGTGGTGGACATGCCCGACTACCACGCCACCGCCGAGGCCATCCGCAGTATGGTGGTGCGTGGTGCGGGCGCCATCGGTGCGACCGGTGCGTTGGGTATGGCTCAGGCTGCGGTAGAAGCTCCAGAAAAAGACTTCCATGCCTTCATTGCGCAGGCCGCCAGCGAGCTGCGCGGCACACGGCCCACCGCGCAGAACCTGTTCTACGGCATCAACACGGTGCTTGCCGCCATCGAGCGTGAGGGCGCCGCCATAAACCAGGCAAGGGAAGCAGCGATTGCGGCTGCCAATGCTGTCTGCGATGACGATGCAGCTTGCTGCGAACGGATCGGCGAATTCGGAGCCCCGCTCCTGGCCGATCGGCGAAGGGTGAACACCCACTGCAATGCCGGGTGGCTGGCCTTTGTGGACTGGGGCAGCGCCCTATCACCGGTCTACCGGGCACATCGAGATGGCGTCAAGCTCTTTGTGTATGTGGACGAAACCCGTCCCCGGCAGCAGGGTAGCCAGCTCACCGCCTGGGAGCTGGGCCAGGAGGGCGTAGATCATGCGATCATCGCCGACAATGCCACCGGCCACTACCTGAAGGCCGGCGCCATCGACGTGGTGATCGTCGGCAGTGACCGTATCGCTGCCAATGGAGATGTTGCCAATAAAATCGGAACCTACAGCTCGGCCTTGGCGGCACGGGCCAATGGGGTTCCCTTTTATGTTGCTGCGCCCACGACCACCATCGCCACGCATACCCCCACGGGCGACGATATTCCCATCGAAGAACGCAGCGATGAGGAGCTGCTTTACGCCTGGGGCTGGTCGGACGACGGCCACTTCATCCGGGTACGCACCTCTCCCAGTAATTCGCGCGGGAAAAATCCGGCTTTTGACGTGACCCCCGCGGCACTGATCACCGGCATCATCACCGAGAAGGGCATCGTGCCCGCCACCCCGGAAGGCATCGCCTCAGTGGCTCGTTAGGAGCCAGCGGACTACCGGCACCGACACCGAATTCCCGGCCAGAGACCAGAGCTGTAGCCGACTGAGCTGGGCGGGAAGCTGCGGTGCGCCGAAGCCCAACAACCGAAAAACCTCGCGTGGAGAAAAGGCGCGAAGACCGTCGGGAGCCCGCAGGTAGGATCCCGCCCGCACCACAGCGCGGCCATAGGAGGAGGTGAAGCAGGAAGTGATCGCCTCCTCCTCTTCAGGATCCACCTCATGAATGGCGCCTACATAGCGCTGCTGCAACGCAACGGGCACACGCAGCTCCGGCTCCTCCTCCTCATCCAGCCAGGCTCGAAGCGGTCGAAGGGGCACAACGGGAGGGGGAAGCAGCGGCGCCAGCCCACGCGAGGCCCGGAGATAGTAGCGACGACGGCGCATCGGCACCCCGAAGTGAGTGGGGCACAGCTCTACTTCCTCGATAGTGTAGTCCAGACTACGGAGTGTTTCTATCAAAAGCTGCTGCATCTGCGAGCCGACGAAGCCGGGCACATTTTCGAGGTAGAGGGCGGGCGGACGGCACTGGGGAAGCAGAGCGATCAGCTGCTTCAGCGGTGCAGCACGGGGATCTTCGGCGTCCCTCCTTGCTCCTTTGAGGGTATAGGGCTGACAGGGTGGAGAGAGCCACCAGAGAGCTCCAGCGGGCAATTCTGCCGCACGAAGGCCGCAGATGTTGCGGTTCCACACCGGGTGCGGATGGTTGGCTTGATAGAAGGCCAGGGCCAGCGGGCTCTGATCGATAGCCAGAATTTTTGTAGACGAAGGCAGGGCCGTTGCGACGCCACCGATGCCACAGAAAAACTCGATCCAAGCGGTAGAGGTGGGAGCGGGGCAGGCAGAGGACATCCACCCCTGCCCTATCCCGCTGGCGGGGGCGGATCCTGCCGACCACCGGCACATTCCCGTCACAATTGAAGCCGTTTTTCTCCCCGAAGGATGGGATGTGATCTATACTGGAGCGATGTTCTACCTGCTGTTGGCCTGTTTTGCCCCCACCGCACTCCAAGTGGAAAGCCTCGGAAAAGAGGACGGCACGCCTCTCCCAGAAGAGGAGGAAGAGGACGTCATCCCTCCGGTGGAGGAGATTCCCGAAGAGGATGGATCGGACGAGTGGATCTTCGCCCAGGGGCAGACCCACACCATAAGGCTGGAAATCGGCGCCGACGGGCAGCGGGAGCTGGGTCGGGATCCCTACACGGCGGTGCCAGCCAAGGGCTGGTACGACGACCGCCCCATGGGCACCATCGGGGTGCGGCTGCGCGGAAAGATCGGCTCCTTCCGGGATTTAAACGGAAAGCCAAAGCTGCAGTTGGACACCAACGCCTTCGCTCAGGGAGAACGTTTTTACGGGCTGGAAGGGCTTTCGCTCAACAACACCGTGGTGGACTGCTCCTCCATCAAAGATCCTCTTGCTTCCAGAACTTTTGCTGCCGCAGGAATAGCCACGTCCCGCACCACCTACGCGCAGGTGACCATTGACGACGAAGCCTATGGGCTCTACGTGGTTGTGGAAACGCCAGATGACCGCTTCCTCAAACGAAACTTTGAGGAGCCGGATGGTACACTCTACGATGGCAAGTACCTCTACTATAACGACGGAAGCTACCTGCTGTTAGACTTCACTCCGGATCTGGTGGACTCCTTCCAGCAGGAGGAGGGGGAGGATGTGGGCCATGCCGACCTGCACGCCCTGACCGACGCCATCACGGCCTCCTGGGGCAGCAGCCACTTTATGTCCGATGTGGATCCCTACCTTAACTGGGACGAATATCTGACCGAGCTGGCGGTGGAGCAGGTGATCGGGCACCTGGACGGCTACGCGCTGAACACCAACAACTACCGGGTCTATTTTGATCCCGCGGATGGGAAAGCGAAGCTGCTACCCTGGGATTTTGACTATGCCTACCTGGAAGAGAGCTGGTGGGGCATGAGCTGGAGCAACCCGCGGGGTCTGCTGGCCTCCGGCTGTATGCAGGATCCGATCTGCAAGGATGCGCTGCGGCAGAAAGTGGCGGAAGTGCTGGAGAAAGTGCCTGCGAGCGACATCCGCGATAGCGCCGAGGAGCTGCTGGACTGGATCCAGGACGAAGAGGATCCGCGCGCTGAGTGTGGGCGGCGGGACACCCTGGCCGAGCGTCAGCGCATGCGGGCCTGGCCGGAGAGCCGGGAAGCGGCCCTCCGGCAGCAGTGGGACTTGTAAGGATTTTACGCCCTACTGGCCTGACCTACAAAAATCAGTGGTGGTGACCACCCTCGCCGTGGACATGGCCATGCTGCAGCTCTTCCGCCGTGGCAGCGCGGATGTCGCGGACATCCACGACAAAATGGAGGGTTTCCCCTGCCAAGGGGTGGTTTCCGTCCACCACGATGCCATCCTCCTCCACCTGGACCACCCAGAGAGGAAAGACGCCGCCGTCGGGACCACGGGCCATCAGCTGCATGCCGGGCTGAACATTCATGTCCGGGGGCAGAGCCTGGCGGGGAACAGCCTGGATCCGGGCGGGATCATGCTCGCCGTAGCCTTCGGCCGGAGCAACAGAGACGTGGACATTGTCGCCCACCTGCTTACCATCCAGGGCACGCTCCAGGCCCACCACGATGTTGCCGTGGCCGTGCATATAGACCAGCGGCGCCCGCCCCTCGCTGCTGTCGAGCACTTCGCCCGCATCGTTAGTGAGGGTATAGTCGATGGATACCACGGAATTCTGCGCGATGATCATCCGAAAATCCTACAAGGCCAGGGTGGACGACCGCAGCAGTGGAAACCGATGAGGAAGACCTGCGCGAGGGCCTTCCGCCCGCGAAGGTCGAAACGTTAATCACCCGGTGGCATTCGTCCACCGCGGAGCCCCCGAAGCGGAGTGGCGAGCGCCTGGCGAGCGGATTAGCATCCATGCAGCATTCGCCAGCAAAAAAGAAATGGAAACCCCACAAATATCTCAGCCCCTCCCGGCCGAGCGACAGCAGGTCGGAGAAGAGAGGTACGCGCTCCCGCTGACCCTTGTGGCAGTTTTGGCCGTGACGCTGGACAACGTGGTGGCGCATGGGTGCGACCAGGTCAGCGTGCCGATTGGGGATGCCGGGGCGCTTGCAAACCAGGCCGCAACCCGGCTGGAGCTGCTCCACCGCTCGGGACTGTGGGCGGCCCTGCGCCTGGGTGACCCGACGGGTGCGCCCTACCCCCCTCTGGTGCCGCTGGTCGGCGGGTTGGCGGGCGATTGGGGCGGCCTTCGCGCCCTCATGAGCACCCTTGCCCTATGGGAGGGCATCGGAGCGGCCGCCGCGGCCTGGGCGGGGCGACGGATTCTGGGTCCGTGGGGTGGGGTGATCGGAGCCGTGGTCTGGCTTTGGCTCGCGCGCTCTGCAGATCCAAGGCCGGACTTTTATGCGGAGACCGCCGTGGGCGCTCTCAGCCTGGGAACGATCGTGGCCCTCGATGCGACGGATTGGCTACGGCGTCCGGGAGCAGCGGCGGTGGCAGGGCTTGCAGCGGGACTGGCGATGCTGGCGAAGTTCACGGCCGTCCTGTATGTGGCCCCGGCCATTACGATTTATGTGGCCCTCGCGTCGATCCGGGCCTTGGTGGCGGATCGGGGATGGCGGGTGGGAGGAGGAGCAGCCCTGGTGCTGGTGGGAAGTGCGGCCATGGCGGGAGCGGGGGTGGCGGCCTGGGCACAAACCGGTGCGGGGACATGGTGGGCGCCGACGGTCGCAGGCGCCGCCTTAATGGCCGTTGGAGGTTCCCAATCGCGGCGTGTGCTGGGGGTGGGAAGCCTGGTCGTGGCCATCGGTACGGTGCTGAGCCTTCTTTGGTACCTTCCAAACCACGCCATCCTGATGGAGTTTCTCGCAGGAAACCAGCACAATCCATCGAACTCGGAGCGACTCGGATTTGCCTTGGCCCTTCCCTTCTACACCAGCGCCCTTTTTCGGGGACTCCTCGATACACCTGCCGTGATCCTGGCAGCCGTCGGCTTGGGCCTCTCCGCACGGCGGCGGGAGGGGTTGCCGTGGCTGGCGGCCGTGGTGGCCCTGGTGGGAGTGGTCCTGTTGGCGTCGATGCCCTTCGCCAACCAACGCTACATCCGCCCCTCGGCACTGCTCTTTGTGCCGCTGGTGGTGGCGGCAATCCCGACGCGCGTCTCCCGTTCAGCCGCAGGCGTAGCGCTCGCCTTGCTGACCTTCCTACTAACATCCCGGGTGCCGGCACTCCGGGTGCCGGGGAACCGGCTCCTCCCCGCGGGGGCCCGCCAGAGCGGGAGCTGGAACGCCGAGGAGATTCCGGTGGGGACCAACAAGGTGATGGTAGAGCGCTACCTCGCCTCCCCCTGGAGGGGCCCGAAACTGATGCTGGCGCTTCCGGAGCTGAACCTGAGCCTCTCACCACTATTCCGCGCTGCCGCAGATCTGGACGCTGCCTGCCCGGATGACTACGTGATATCCATCCAGAATATTACCAAAAATATAGACTTTACTTTATCAATTTTATTGACCTGGAACCACCAACGTCGCTCGATCCCGAAGCCCGTCCCAGGGACGGACGTATGCCTCGCCACCCTCACACCAGGAAACGGCGGCCCTTGGAACGTGCAGGTGGAGCTACACCCGCGCCCGTGAGGTATTTCGGCTGAACCGGCCGCAATCCTGGGGAAATGCGGAGCATCGATAGGATGGTTCGGCAACACACCCGGCACCACGGACGCCGCAAAAACCGGCGTCACCTATGGGGGCCAGAACAACCCGCCCATCGACCTGCTGGCGCACCCCGATCATGTAAACCGTGTTCCGGACCTTGCGGCCACGGTGACGGTGGAGGGGTGATACATTGTAGTTGAAACTACGGTGTATCACCGTCGGAAGAATCGGCACAGAGCTGTTGACGGTGACCAGGAGCGGCACTATGATACTTTTATGCAGACTATCTACCAAGTAGCGGCGCTTCTGGCCGCCGCCCATCGAAAACAGGATCCGGAGATCCAGGAAATTTTTGTAGTCGAAGATCCAACAGGGCGGGAGGTGCGGTTGCTGGAAGTGTCCTCCGGCGTCGGCAGCGTGGGCGCAATTATGCCCTATGGCTATGCGGCACGACCCGACCTGGGGGTGCCCTACCCGTCGATTATCGTGTTGGTAAGTCCTGAAGAGAAGGAGCATCTGGACCAAGGGAGACTGCGCTTGCCAGAAGGCTGGGGAGAATCGCCGGTCCTGCGCCGGATCTGAGGCCGATGACCAACCAATAGCGGTAGTCTACCAGTTATCATTTTATGTAAAGAACAAATCAAATTCCTCTATAAGTTCCTTAATAGCTGGAATTCGTTCACCGAGATTCAGATAAATACGTCCATAATCCAGCGCATGCACCGTGCGTTCCACAGATGTTCGGCTCTTCGAGTAAGACAATCCCGCAATTGAGTAAACCTTCCCAAGGAAATCTGCGGGATGACCAATTGCCTCTACCCGATCAACGCGAGGGTCGAACCCCATGACGGATGCCCACTTATCCACAGAAAGGCCGGGGTCAAGTCGATCGAAATGGGTTTCCTCTCCAATAAACCATGCCTCAACCTCCAAAACAGCCAAAACCAGTCTCGGCGAAATGGGCTTGGTAGGCATGCGGTGTAAGCACAATCTCCTAATCTGGGGTAGATCGGCCTCGCTGCTTGGATACACGTCACGCAGGCCAACGATTTGGCTATACTGATTCGATAGACTGTCGTACCGCTCCTTAATCACAGACGCGACCGCCTCGTCGCCACCACAGTTACAGATCATAATGTAATAGTCGCAGCCTGTGTCGGGACTATCAGAATGACCCGTAAGTAGAATCAGGCGATGCCCTTGCCGACCTTTAACTACCGCCTCAGAGAAGGCCACACGATGCGAACCGGCTATCTCCGTCAGCAGGCGACGAACGAAAATTTGCTCGGTCTGCCCTTCTACAAAAACCGCCATACGTTTCAATTTTCACCTACCCCAACCTCAGTCTCGTTCCAAAATTGCCCGGAAAAGAAATCAAAATTGTTGAGACCAGTCATCTTGAACGTATCAAATGACGCCTTTGAGTTCAGGTGATTGATGACGCGCACCTCGCCACCATCTCGCACCAGTACCG
>CAITDR010000250.1 GCA_903891165.1 uncultured Pseudomonadota bacterium | reverse complement strand
TGGCGCAAGAACATCGAAGATGGCAAGATCGATCGCCGCTCCGGCTCGATCATCATCCTCGATCAGGACGGCCAGACCGAAGTGGCCCGCTACAACTTCTTCGAAGGTTGGCCCTGCAAGTGGTATGTCCCCGATATGAACTCCGACTCCTCCGCGATGGCCATCGAGAAGATGGAAATTGCTGTTGAGAAGGTCGAGCGCGGCTAAGATCCTCCGGGATCTTTTCGAGAGGGTGGCTTCGGCCGCCCTCTCTGCGTTTTGGCGCCCTAAAGGAGGCTCGGTCAGCGGAGCTGGACGCCCAGCGACAGCGCCATAAAGTGCAGCCAGTTGTCGTTGTAGCCATCGCCATCCCCATCGCCGTCCTTGCTTGTACCCGAGGATCCCCCTCCCACATAGCGCAGGCTCACAAAGGGATCGATGCCGTGGTTGAGGGCGATACCGCTGCGGAGGCTGGCATCCAGAATGGCCCCCTCCACATCCACAGAGCCACCATTCAGGTATTTGATCGGGGCATAAAATCCGGTAGCCTCCGCGCCGAACCAGACGCGGTTCCCCAGGGGCAGCCGCAGCCGCCCAGCCAACAACGGCACCGGGCCGATGTTCCGCTCGTCCACCCGCTGCGAGCCGTCCACCGCCGACCAGATGATCGTCGCATTGCGAATCTGTAGCGCAAGCCCCAGGGAAGCCTCGCGGCGTGGGTCGGGCATCAAGTCAAAGAGCCAGGTTCCACGGACAAAGCTGAAGCCGTAGCGCACATCCAGGGGGGTGCCCTTTGCAAAGTCCACCCCGTCGATGCGCAGATCGCGCTCCGCCGTAACTTCGGCGCGTAGATCCAGGGGTTGGTAGAGGAAGCGGACGGTGTGGCGTTTGCCGATGTCCAGAGAGGCATCGAAGCGGAGGAAGGGGAAAAGGTTGTTCTGCCCGCCTTCCTCAACGTAGTCAAACTGGCTTCCATCCTTCCCAAACTGGATGGTGTGGGCGACGGGTAGGAGGGTGCCCAGCTCGGCCTCTAACCGGATGGCTACGGGCCACTCAGGTTGGTTCAACACTGAGCTTTCTGGAGTGGGGGTGACTGCCAGGGCCGGGAGGAGCAGCGCGGAGAGGAGCATGGTGAATCCTTAGGTATTCAAAACCTATTCACCGATTCGGCGGAGGCAAGGGAAGGCATCACTCCCCGGGCTGGGCCCTGAGGGTTGTGGGGGCGAAGGGAGTGTTCAGGCGCTGCCGTCCCTCTTCTGGACGGCGGCCACCCGGGTGGCAACATCTTTGGCAAAATCGGCGAGCGCATCGTTAAGCGCTTTCTGCGCCTTTGTGCTCCAGCCGGCGTCTGAGCCTCCATATTGTGCCTGCACTTGTGTCCATCGGATCGCCGTGCCGTCCCAGTACACATGGGGGTAGTTCCCGTCATTCAGCTGGGTTTCAAGGGTCGCATGGACCTGTTGCTGCCAGCTGACCCCGTCAAAAAGGCCGTCCACGACGGCCTTGGCGCTCAACTTGGACAGGTCCATGCCCCCATTCGACTTTGGCCCCCAGCTATTGTTGTCCAGGGTGATATGTATTTTGTGTGCCCCGAATTTTCCCCACGGTAGCACCTGGTAGCCCTTCAGCTGGAGGAGCTTCTGCCAACGCTGCCAGGTTGGCTGCCGTTGGTTGTCCAGGGCTGCCTGAAGGTCGGTTTGGACCTGAGCGACCGGCCTACCGGCTTTGAGAGCCTTGTTGATGATCCCGTCCCGGGTCCCCTTGTTGAGCGTCGAAAACGCCTTGTGTAAGGCCCCGATTGCATTCAGGTTTGCCTGGGCCAGGATCGCGTTGCTCGCGGCCGCAAGGGTGGCCGTGACCGCCTTGCCATAGTTCAGATAGCGGGCCTTTTTCAGGGTGGCAAAGGCGACGGCGATCGTCTGGCTCACCCCGAGAGGAGACAGGTTGACCGCCTCTTTTTTGGCCAGGGCGGCCACCGGGGTGCTGACATCCCGCTCCCACTCTTTTCTGTAGTGTGCCTCCAGCGCTGCAGGGAGACCGGCTTCAAAACTGTTGACCTCGTCGACATCCTGCTCCAGCTCCGCACACAGCCCGGTCAGGTCGTCGACGGATTCTCGCAACGCCGCTTTTTTCGCAATCGCGGTCAGCTTGGGGAGGGCAGTGGTCCGATCCTTTTGGTTCTTCAACAGCTTTTTGAAGTCACTGTCCAAGCTGGGCGGAATTTCCTCCTTGACCAGATCGCTTAGGGCCGCCTCAATCTTCTGCTGGCGGGCCACAAGGCCAGTCAGATCCTCCGCTAAAGATGCCTCGATCTTATCGATGGCAGTCAGCAGTCCCGTCCGCTCCTCCTCCTGCGTGCGGGTGTCATCGCCGGCTTTTTTTGCGGCCGCGATGGCCAGGTCGATCTCGGCCAGCTCCTTTTCCAGCGCTGGCAGCTTTTTTACTGCCCGGGTATCCACCGTCGCCTTGGGACCGCTGATCATGAGGAAGACCTCCGTCTGTTCCTCATATCCGCAGCCACCGGCTTTTGCTTGGTGAATTCGTGAAATTCCCAGGCGAGCAGGGTAGCTTTAGTGAGGAGGAGGACTGACTGATACATAGACGTAACATAGATGCTACGGGTACTTTTTTGATACAAAAAAATGTATCAACCACGGCGCTACCGCGAGCCGTGATCATAATCGCGATTGTGATGTATCAGATGTATCAGATGTATCAACCCGCCGCCTCAGTGGCGATTCACCGGTCCTTGCGCTATGAAAGAACATGCTTTTGATGACGCTGCTCTGGGCCTGCACTTCCGACGTACCGGCGTCGGAAGAGGATCCTGTGGTCAGCGAGGGGCCCCGGCACCCGGATGCGGTCTGGACGGCGGAAGAGGTCGGGGGGGCCTTGGAGGCCGCCGTGGCCGGTGGGCTGCCGGATCCGGTGGTGATCGCGCAGACCTTCCAGGAGCTGCTCTCCCAGGGAGATGATCACTGTCCGGGTGGGGATTTTCGGCGGGGAGGACTCGAAGTTTTTAATCCAGAGGGTTGCCTGGCGGACAGCGGCTACCGCTATGAAGGGGCGGCCGGTGGCAGCGGAATCATCTGCTCGGACAGCCAGGAAGATAGCGACGAATTTGTCGATCGCTGTGTGGCGGCCCTGCGGGGGGACGCGCATATCACCGATCCGGACGGGCTGTCGTTTCTGGTGGGGGGCTATGTCAGCTATGAAATGTTGGGAGATCCGGTGGGTGGAGGCGAGATTTCCGTGGATCTCTACGGGACCTGGGGCTATCCGGCGGCGCTGGAGCCCTGGCTGGCAGGAGATCTGAGTATGGCGCTTCAGGCGCAGGCGCGTTGGGGCTACGATCTGGTCGATCAAGTAACCTTGAACGGTGGTTTTTCGACGGACACCGCAGCCGTGGACATGCGGAGCCTGAGTTTTGATGGGGACTGCGGGGAGGCCCCCACCGGGCGGGTGGGGATCCGGGGTGCCGAAGGCTACTGGTATGACCTGGACTACGACCCGGTGAGCTGCGACCACTGCGGAGAGGTGACCTTTGATAGCCGGGAAAGCCTGGGTCGGGCCTGCGCTGACCTGCGCCCGGCGGCCACCGGGCTGGCAGTGGCGCTCTGGCGGGCCAACCGCGAAGCCCTGGAGGGGGCTCCACCCCAATGACGACCTGGTTCTTCCTCTTCATGGCCTGTGCCCCTCCCTCCGACGAAGCACCGGTGGCTGAGTCACCCCTGCTCCCCTTGCCCGCTCCCCGGCTACTGCGACGGATCTCCTTGGATCTTCGGGGTACCTTGCCGACAACGGCCGAGCTGGATGCTGTGGAGGAGGATCCCAGTCGGTTGGAGGTGATCACCACTTCCTACCTGGATAGTCCAAACTTCGACGACCGGATGGTGTCGCTGTTGGCCGAGCGCTGGCTGACGGTGCTCGACAAGTACGGGGTGGAGCCGGAGAATTACAACCTGCCGGACGACCAACACGACGCCTATGCCCATGCCATCGGCGAGGAGCCGCTGCGGCTGATCGCGGCGATCCTCCAGGAGGATCGGCCGTGGACCGAGGTGGTCACCGCCGACCACACGATGGCGAATGAGCTCTTGGCTTCGATCTGGCCAATCGACTATCCAGCGGGGGGCAGCGGCTGGGTGCCTGCCCGCTACACCGACGGCCGCCCGGCTGCGGGGGTGTTGTCCACCAATGGCTTCTATTGGCGCTATGTCACCAACGAGTCCAACAAAAATCGAGGCCGGGCCGCGGCGATCACCCGGCTGCTTTTGTGTACCGATCTGTTAGGGCGTCCGGTGGAATTCCAGCGGGGGAACAACCTGGATCCCGAGCAGGCCCTTCGCACCGAGCCCGCCTGTGTCACCTGCCATGCGACGGTGGATCCCATTGCCGCCTCGCTGTTCGGCTATTGGTGGACCATCCAATACAACCCCTACGAGATGGAGCGCTACCACGCCGAACGGGAGCGCCTGGGGACGGAGCTCTTGGGCACCGAGCCCGCCTGGTATGGCCAGCCGATGGGGGGGCTCGTGGATCTGGGCTGGTACATCGCCCGGGATCCCCGCTACAACCGCTGCGCGGTACAGTCCTTTGCCGAACAGCTCTGGCGGCGGCCGGTAGGCTTGGAGGACTACGAAAGCATCGAGCTTCTGCGCGAGGATTTCGAGGCTCAGGGTCTACATCCCCAGGCATTGATCCTGGATCTGTTGAAGAGCGATCCCTATCGGGTGGGGGAGGATCGGAGTGCAGCGCCCAGAGAGGTGGTGGAGCGGCTGTTGTCGCCGGGCCAGCAGCGGATGGTCTTTGCCGAGCTGGCGGGCCTGGACTGGACGGAGGAGGGATATACGGTGTTGGAAAACGACCTGACCGGCCTGCGCACGTTGGGCGGTGGGGTGGATGGCTACAGCGTGACCCAACCGCAGCAAAGTCCTGGTCTGACCTGGGTGATGGTGAACCAACGCGCAGCGCAGGCGGCGGCACAGCGGCTGGTGGAGCGCGACTACGGGCGGCAGGGAGCAAACATTCTGACGGTGCCCATTGATGCCCGGCCCGGGGATGACCCTTTTGAGACGCAGCTCCGGGCGCTGCATTGGCGCCTGTTGGGACAGCGGGCCACGGAGAGTTGGGTGGCGGACATCGGGGCGCTGTGGGCCACCGTGGACAGCAGCGATGGGGATGCGGAGGCATGGGAAGCCGTGGTAGAAGCAATGTTTCGTGACCCTTCCTTTGTGAGCTACTGAGATGGCCGGTCTCTCCCGTCGGCAGCTTCTGGGCCTGGGGGCAGCGGGGCTGCTTTTGCCCAGCCTGGGCGCGTCTGTTGCCGCTTCTAAACGTCGTTTTCTCTTTGTCCACTGCTACGGTGGCTGGGATACCACCCGCATCTTCCAGCCCGCCTTCGGCTCGTCGATTGTGGACATGGAGTCCGAGGCGGTGGAGGCCGAGGTAGGGGGGATTCATTTTGTGGACCACCCGGATCGGCCGCAGGTGCGGGCATTCTTTGAGAACTATGCCGATAGAACATGTATTATGAACGGGATTGAAGTGCGCAGTGTGACCCACGAACGCTGCGCCCGGATTGTGATGACCGGCAGCGCCGAGGGACAGGCCGACGATTGGGCAGCCACCTTGGCGGGGCGCAGTCCCAATCGCTACCTTTTGCCTTATTTTGTGTTGAATGGGACGGCATTTACTGCTTCGTACAGTGATCGGGTGGTGCGGGTGGGGGCCGACGGGCAGCTCGGGCGGCTCTTGGATGGGGCCATTCTGGGGGAGAACGGCTTCCGGGTACCGTCGGTAAGCCGGTCTGCGGCGGTGGATAGCTTTGTTCGGGATCGAATGTCTGCTTCTGCCGGCCCCACGGCGGCTGCCGCAAGCCGGGCGCTGGCCGATCTGGAGGCACTCCAGGTGGACGTGGGAGACCTGGGTATCGGCAGCTACCGCAGCGGTTGTCAGCAGCTTCCCGGCCAACTTTCCACGATCTGGGATGTGTTTGAGCGGGGACTCGCGCGCACCGCCTTGATGGAGTACCGAGGCTGGTGTAACCAGGGCTGGGATAGCCACAGCAATAACGACCGGCTACAATCCAGGAACTACGCGGAACTTTTTGACCTGCTGCGGCAGGGGATCGCCGATCTGGACAGCCGCAGCAGTGTGGACGGGGGGCGGCTCGCCGACGAAGTGGTGGTGGTGCTCTTCTCAGAGATGGGGCGGACGCCGCAGCAGAATGCGGCGGGGGGGCGGGATCATTGGACCTTCACCAGTGCGCTGCTCTTCGGGGCAGGGCTGCGGGGGGGGCAGGTGGTGGGGGGCTTTGACGACTCAGGCTATGGCAGCGCGCTGGATTTTGAAAGTGGCGCGGCCCTGGCGGAGGGAGCCGGCCTTTCGGCTGCCAATCTGGGGGCGACTCTGCTGGCGTTGGGGGATGTGGATCCGGGAGAGGTCCAGCCGGTGACGGCGGTGATCGCATGATGTTGCTGTGGCTTCTGGCCTGTGGGGGCGGGGAGGAGGAGAGCGGGGACCCGACCTGTGTGGAGCCCCCGGTGGTCACCTGGGACAGCTATGGCCATATCTTTATGACCACCTATTGTGTGTCTTGTCACTCCGTTTACAATGTAGACCACCGCTTCGGGGCACCGCTGGGGGTGGACTTTGATACCGAGGCGGACCTGATCCGGCAGGTGGAGCGGGTGCGCGTGCGGGTGATCGAGGAGCAGACCATGCCGGTGGCCGGGGGGGTCTTTGCGGACGATCTGCTTCTTTTTGAGCGCTATCTGGGGTGTTTGGGGGAGTAGCCGGGCACCCGACGGTCTCGCGATTGCCACCCCGAAGGCCGCTGCCGCGCTCGGGCGGCACCGGCCTTTTATGGGTGTGGACAGCGGCGCTGCCCATTTTTTCAACCTGCCTTTTCTGGATGTATCATTTTTGATGTATCACAAGAGTCGTCTTGCTACAATGGCTCTCGTGATACATGAAAAAATGTATCACTCGGCGCAGTGGCTGCGGGTGCCGTCGCGGTTGCTGCAGAATCGCAGGGCGCTGGTGGAGAGATCGATGGGGTCGCCGCTGCCGCTGCCGGTGAACAGCTCCACCACGGCACGCTCGGCGCCGGTGCCGAAGCCCCAGTAGCCTACCGGGTAGCTGAGCACGGACAGGTTGCGCTCAGTGGGGGTGCTGGTGCCGCTTCCGCCGCAAGCCCAGCCAACAAGGCCGTCTCTTCCTGTACTTCCGAGAATCCCGTAGGTCAACAATACCGTTCCGTCGTTGAACAATACCGCCGAGAAGGTGTTGGAGTCGGTCCCCCCGGCTTCGTTGACACCGATCCAATAGAAGCCCATCCCGTCGCTGAACTGGGCGTACTTGGTCTCTCCGGGCTCGGCATACAGGTCGTCCCAGAAGGGCATAATGGCAATATCTCCGCCACTTCCCGCCAGCTCGGCCAGGGACTCGGAGAAGTCGTTGTCGGCGGCTCCCAGCGTGATCCTTCCGTTGGTGTTCATGTAGTAGCTGCTGTAGCTGGTGCCACAAAAGGGGAAGCTGCTGCCGGAGATGTTGCTGGAAACGTCGTCTCCGCTGGGGCCGCTGGAGTAGCTGACCCTTCCGGCGTCACTTCCGTCGCAGTCACTGTCGTAGCCGTCTCCGCTCGGGTCGTAGGCGTAGGGTTGGATGGTGGCGCTGCCGTCGTTACAGTCGGTGCTGTCGCTTCGGTAGCCGACCGGGGCGCTGTTGCAGGGGGCCACGGTGCTCGATGCGGCGCTTCCAAAGCCGTCTCCGTCGGCATCCCGGTAGTAGGTTTCGGTGACCCCATCGTCCACTGTTCCGTCGCAGTCGTCGTCGAT
>CAITDR010000249.1 GCA_903891165.1 uncultured Pseudomonadota bacterium | reverse complement strand
TTGAGGCTGCCAATTTCTCTGGGAACGCCTCCCAGCGGGGTG
Source organism: uncultured Pseudomonadota bacterium (assembly GCA_903891165.1). Taxonomy (GTDB): domain Bacteria; phylum Myxococcota_A; class UBA796; order UBA796; family SXON01; genus CAITDR01. The sequence goes on along the minus strand of CAITDR010000249.1, from coordinate 10,670 downwards.
GGGTGGTGCATGTGGGGCAGCGCGGATCCCTGCATGTCAGTCGCAGCAATTTTGTGGCGAACGTTTCCGCCAATACGGCGGGGGCGATTCATGCCGGGGCCGAGGCCGAGGTGGAGCTGTACCAGAGCAGCTTCAGCGATCAGCAGGCCAAGGCCGGCGGGGTGGTGATGATAGAGGACAATGGACGCCTCTTTGTGGACGATTGTATTTTCGACTACAACGTCGCCATTGCCCGTGGAGGTGCCATCTACACCCTGTGGGGTGCCACCGTAGAGGTGGAAGACAGCCTCTTTTCTGGAAACAGTGCCTACTACGGCTATGGGGGAGCGATCGAGGCCTATGGGCCGGTGACCAGTCGGCGGAACGAGTACAAGCTCAACTTTGCCTATCGGGTGGGCGGCGGCATCTACATCTACGGCGGAGACCTTCGGGATCACGACAGCAGCTGGTCGGACAACACTGTCTTCTCTGGCGACGGAGGGGCCATCCAGGTGGAGGAGGCGGAGGAGCTGAAGGTTGTGGGTTCGACCTTCCTTCAAAACAATGCCTCAGGTGGTGGAAATGGTGGTGCGATCGGGATGATGGACGTGGACAGTGTCCATATTCAGCGGACGCTCTTTGATGATAATTTTGCGGGAAACCTGGGCGGGGCGATCTATGTGCAGGAGGCCGAGGCGCTGCTGGAGCAGGTGACCTTTGTGGACAATGCCGCCACTCGCGATGGTGGGGCGGTTTTTGCTCGCTATGAAAGTTATCTATCTTTCCACCATGCCAACTTCACCGGCCAGAAAGCGGGGCGCGATGGGGGGACACTCTCCTTCTACCTGGGCTCTGAGGGAGAGATCTACGACAGCGAATTTTCCTGGAGTGTTGCAGCGGGTCGAGGGGGAACCATCAATATCGAGGGGGACTCCGATGTGGACTACCGCCTGAAGCTGGAGCGGGTGGACATCCACGACAGCAAGGCCGGCTCACAGGGGGGCGCGATCATGGCCTCCGGTATCCTGGAGCTGCGCCTGGATCAGGTCACCGTCACGCGTGCGGCTGCCGGAAAAGAGTCCTTTGGGGGGGCTCTCTACGCCGAGCATGTGGGTGAGCTGACCTGCCGAAATGGGCGCTTCACCGCCAATACCGCGGCTTTCGGCGGGGCGGTGTACACCAATGGCATCACCACCAGCGACGAGGAGTGGACCAACAACATCTTTGACGCCAACGAGGCCGATTTTGGGGGCGCCATCTGCCTTGTGGATGGGCAGGGGACCCGCTTCTGGAACAACAGTCTTGTGGGCAACAAGGCACGCCAGGAAGCGGGTGCATTCTGTTCTCACAATAATCCGATAGACTTTCGGAACAACCTCGTGGCCTGGACGGTGGGGGGGGCCGCCTTCCATCTGTACGGAGCTTCCGGCCAGGAGTCGGTGACCTTTAACGATTGGTGGGAGAACGAGGCCGGAGATGTGGGCGGTACCTGGGAGTATTTCCCCGGAGATCGCAACATGAATGCCGACCCCCAGATTGTTCACTTCGAGGGTGACGACGATCCGCACAACGACCAGCTCCAGCTGGTGTCGGGCAGCCCGCTCATCGACATGGGTGATCCCTTTATGGAGGATCCCGATGGAAGCCGTGTGGATATCGGTGCTTTTGGCGGACCAGGTCTGGTGGAGGAAGACCGCGACGGCGACGGATATCCCAACTCGGTAGACTGCAACGACGACCGGGCGCACGTTCATCCCGGCGCCGAAGAAATAGACTATGATGGGATCGACCAGGACTGTACGGGGGGCGAAGATCAGGACTTTGACGATGATGGCCTGGTTGCCTCCCAGCTCGGAGGTCCAGACTGTGACGACCGCAACGCCTTCGTGCGCCAGTGCCCGGAGGAGGAGAAGGGCTGTAATGCCGCTCCCGGCGCTTGGTACCTGGGGTTGTTGGCCCTGCCGCTGCTGCGCCGCCGCCGTCGGTAGGGTGGCGCCCAAAACATCGGCCTTCCTGGTGCCACCGGGATAGCAGCCTTTTTTCGGGGTTTCTGTGCAACAGCTCCTGCTTCTTCTCGCATGTACCGGGCCGACTTCCGACTCCAAGGCGCCGGTAGATTCCGAAGCCGACTCCCAGACTGATAGCCCCGCCGACAGTGATGCGGATACCGATACGGATACCGACACGGACTCCGATACCGACAGCGATACCGATGCCGATACGGACAGCGACGCGGACGCGGATCCCTGGTCGGTGACCGTGGTGGATCCCATCGAGACGGCCTACACCTCCGTGGCCCTCGATCCCCTCTACGGCGAGCCGGTGATCGCCTACCAGGACATCAGCGGCGTCAACCAGGAGTTGAAGTTCGCTAATCGGGTCCGTGGTTTTTGGGAGACGGAGCTGGTGGACGACAACACCATTTCGGGCGGCTATGTGGATCTGGCCTATACCTCGGACGGCAGCTTTGTGATGAGCTATGCGGCCTTTGGTGATCTGACCTTTACTCAAGGTCTGCCGGGGAGCTGGAGCACAGAGACCATCCGCCCGGGTGCCCGTGGGCCCACGTCGGTGCTGCCGGACGGAGCGGGGGACTGGATCTTCGCAGATACGGACTCCATCGGCGGTTTTGAAGTGGTCCAACGGGATGGCAGCTACGACGTGATCGAGGGCAGCAGCTCAGGAGCCATCAGCCAGGGGGTGATGCGGCTTGGCAGCAGTGGGGTGCGGCATGTGGCCTTTGAAGATGGCGACTTCTACGAAGTGGAGTACGGCTATTACGACGGTGTTGCCTGGCAGTTGCAGGTCGTGGAGGAGATGGGTGCCACCGTCTCGCTGGCCATGGACGGTGAAAATCCTGTTCTGGCCTACCATATGTGGCTGGATGGCGAGCTGCATGTGGCGCGCTGGAACGGCGTTGATTTTGATATCACGACGGTGGATGCCGATGTAGGCTATGTCGTAACTGGGATCTCCGTGGCGGTGGATGACCAGGGCCGTACTCAGGTGGCCTGGCACTCGCTGTCGAAGAAGGCGGTGTTCTGGGCCATCCAGGACGGGGGGAGCTGGGTGGTGGAGAAGGTCGAGGCCACCGGCCGTGGAGCGGGCGCCCCGGACCTCGCGGTATTTGGAAGCCAGCCGTCGATCAGCTATTCGGCAGAGGGCGAGATGCACCTTGCGCGGAGGCAAGAGCCTTAGGAGACTCCTCCGCATTTAACGCGGAAAATCTAACGTGACTCTGGAGTGAGTCACGTCGGCTTGCATCCGCGTTGCCAGATCCGGAGAGGTGGGGGGCAAACAAAGGCGATGTCAGATCGCCTCCTCCTCCCCACCCTCTTCCCTCAGCTCTGTACCGCAGCCTCTACATGACCCACACCGGCCAGGAATTCTTCTGAATCCAGGCCGGCAATCCGCAGAAGTGTAGCGCCAAAGGAGTCGCAGGCGAGGTTGGTACCGGCGTTGTCGTCCAATTCGCCTGTCGCAAAGTCCACTTTGCGGCCGTAGTAGTAGATGTCGTAGCCGCCGTAGACCCGCGCGCCGTTCAGACCGGGTCCGCTGACCATGGCCGCCGTGTAGGGCCAGTGATCCTTGCCCAGGTTGCCATTCAGCCGCGGTGTACGCCCCATTTCCGAGAGCACCACGATCACCGTCTCGTCCGCAAGCGTCAGCCCGCCGTCCACACCGGGCTCCGCCGCCAGGGCCGCCTTCAGCTCCAAGAGCGAGCTGAAGAGCGACTCCCAAGAGTTGGACTGCGTCGCGTCGTTGTTGGTGTGGCTGTCCCAGGAATTGTTGGCCTGCAAGGTCACAACCCGCGAGACACCCAGCTTCAGGAGGCTGGTGGCGAACTGGATCTGCTCGGAGAAGTCCCCTGAGGAGGTCCAAGAAAGCTGGCTCTGCAGCTCCTTGAGGGTCTGCGCCCGGTTCATCGAAGTGGAGAACAGCTCGCGAAGGACCTTGTCATTTCCGGTGGCTACTGCGGCTGCACCCTCGGCCTTCTGCCGCAGGTACTGGTCCATCAGCTGCTCTGCGCCGCTGCTGGGGCCGGTAATGTTTTCCGGGCTCCACGAGAAAATATCCCCGTTCAGAAGTGCGGGAAGTTGTCCCTGCGTCCCGGTACGGGTCACAAAAACACCGAAGGCACCAGGGAAGGAGGGACCGGCCGCCACCACCTGTGGCAGCGAGTAGGCCGTGCCATCGGCCCCGGCCACGATCGCACCCCAGTCGGCCGCGTCCTGGCGGGTGGACCCGCACATCATCAGCTTGCGACAGTTTTCGTGCGAGATCGACGGCACCATGATGCCATTGAAAAAGGCGGTGCTCTGCCCATAGCTGTCCATGAACGCACGCACCGAGGGCCGATCGGGGTGATCGACATAGGTGAGATCGCCAAGCATCCGCGCTTCGCCGTCCCGCTCCATATCCACGTTGGGATTGGTGAACTCAGACGCCATCACCCGGGTGGGATCCCAGCCGCCCAGGTTGGTCACAAAGATGAACTTCCGGCCCGGTGCCGTGCCTGCAAGTGCCCGGCGAACCGGCATCATCCACAGACCGGAGGCGGCCACGGCAGAGCCCAGAAGCTGGCGGCGGCTGAGTCCCGAAGGATTGATTTTCATGGGGTTCTCCGCACTCAATAGAGGATAAAGTCAGGATCGCGCATCAGGACCGAAGCCAGACCCGCCCAGGCGGTTTTGGCATCCCCATCGATGGCGTAGAGGCCTTCCCAGAGGGTCAGATTTTCGCTGACCTCGGGACTGTCAGCGGCGACACGTTTTCCGAACATACGCAGGTGTAAGGCCTGGATCTGCCGCACCATCGCCTCGCGGTCGGTGGAGGGCGTCTCCGTGAATTTCACCTCGGTGAACAAACGCGGACTTGCGGCGGTAGCGTCCCGATCCACCACATAGGAAGCGGCACCCTGGGCCAGACGTTCCTGTACCAGCAGCATTGTGGTGGTGGGGTTTTCCGCCGGCCGGGTTGCATAGACCCCGTCCACCCCACCGGCCAGCACCCGCAGGCCATAGGAGTCGGTGGTCATCATGTCGTAGCCTTCGTATTCAAAGCGAAAGCCAGTCAGATCCTCGATTTGGGAGGCCAGCAGCTCCGGCCCCATCATCTTGTGGGGCACATAGCGGGGACTCTCGGAGCTGGCCGCCCGGTAGGCGATGTCGCGAATCACCGACTTGAACAAGGGCTTCAGCCGCATATCGCTGTCCAAGAGCGCCTCGCGGTGCTGAGTGAGGTAGTCCGTGTCCTCCAGCATCACGTCGCGCTGCAGCATCGCCTCCAGCACCTGTTGGGTGACACATTCCGGGAAGCGATTGTCGGCCGCGATCTGCCAACCCAGGTCGGTCAGGGTGGTACCGGGCTCGCCATAGTAGCCGGGGGCGACGTTGGTATAGATCTGCCAAAGCCGCTCACGCTCAGCATGGTAGACACTGGCGTCTACCCGACTCGTCGTATTGAGGTAGTAGAAGCCCCACAAATACGATGCCAGCGGATCCAGGGTCACATGGCAGGCCGCACAACCGGGGTTGTTGGCCAGCGCATCGTTCAGCGCATCGCGGTCCAGCAGGTTCACGTCACGCGAGAACTCGATGGGGCGCGACAGGTAGTCGTTGCAGAGCAGCACCTTGCTCACCGCATTGGCCCGACCCCGGTTGGAATTGGTCAGGTTACTACCGTAGTGCCACCAGAAGCCGTTGGTGGCGAGCACACCCGCAGCCGGACGGCCATCGGTGTAGTGCACCTGCTTCCAGCCGGTCTCCCCGATGGGGTAGTCCACCGGGTAGGCGTCGCCCAGGACCTCGTTGGCCATGGTCCAGTCGCCGGTCACCAGCTCGTAGTAGGGCAGATCCTGCTCGGCGATGGTGGACAATACGCGCAGGGGCTCCTCGCCCACGGCGGCGGCAAAGGCCGGCTCATCCACCAGACCGAAGTCCTCTGCCGTCACATCCCAGGCATCTTGACGTGTCAAGTACACCGAGGAAAAGAGCGCACGCACCCTCGCTCCAAAGCGGGGGTCGTCCACGAAGCCGTCGAGCATGGTATCCAGCGCGGCCGGATCCTTCTCTACCGCTTCGATCTCCTGGACCGTGGGTCGCACCCCGCGCAGGTCCAGGCTGGCCCGACCCAGCAGCTGCACCGGGCTTAGCTCCTCCACTTTCGGCGCCGCCGCCTTTTCCACTGCATCGCCACCACAGCTCAGCAGCAGGCTGATCAATGCCGCCATGGACCCTCCGCGCCCCACTCCATGAGGGGGCTGAGATCGGGGGCTACCATTCCCATGGAGACCCCGTTGTAAAAGACTTCACCTTGGCCATCACACTGGGGCGGGAAGACACCAGCCCCTACAAAGCTGTGGCCATGAAACTGCACTTCATACCAGCGTCCGGCTTCGTCCCGCAGCGCCACCAGCCCACCGGGTTCCAGCCAGCAGGTGGCGCCATAGTCCTCGTCGTACCACAGCAGATCGTCAAAATTGACGGTATTGATGCGGCCGGGCATTCCCCCCAGACCCCCGCGAAGGGCCAGATAGTGGGCGCCAAAGTCGTAGTAGAAGGCGTCTACATTCGTGTAGAAGTTACGACCTTCCTGGAGCCAGGTATCGGAATAATCAGGTCCATCCCATAGAAAAGACCCAGCGATGTCGGCACGCCAATAGTTGTAGCCATCGTAGCGCACATCGTTCAGCAACACGGCCCCGGCCATGGTGTAGTCCTGACCGTCGGGACCCATGTATAGGGCATCCCCCAGAAACCAGCCATAGTCCTGAACCATCCCGCCGCCGTACTCAAAATCCTTCAGGTGCAGGTACTCGGCGAAGCCGTTGAGGGAGCCACCGGTGGAGGAGGTGCAGCTATCCTTCCACAGATAGTGACCGTACTCGGTAAACCAATAGTAGTCGTAGTACGGGCAGCTTTCGTCCTCGATGGGGATCATCTTGTCCTGGGCCGCAAAAATCATCCGCGGGTCCGCGCGCAGCGCGAGGTCCAGGGCGACCGGGATCGCCGCTTCGATCTCGGCAAGGCTGAGGGGATCGGGCGGTTCTTCCCGCTCCGGGCCCTCATAGGGGCCGGGCTCTACCCGCTCCACCACTTCTCCGAGGGTCTGTTCCGAGCCGCGGCAGGCAGCCAGGATCATGATCGGGATCATTCCATCACCTCAACGGAAGAGTACCACAAAGGGTCGCCGGTTACCATCGCAGTCCCGACGTTTTGGGCAATGAAGCTCAGGAGCTGAACAACAGCAATTGCAGGCGGTTTTTCAGGTTCCAGGGTCAGCGCAGAGCAACCACCATTGAAGGCGGACGCGATCATCATCCGTGACGCCGCCCTGGGGAGGCATATCGGGGTCGGCACTGGCCGCACGCGCCAGGATGCGCTCGTCCCAACGCCAGACCTCCTCCACCGTGTCAAAGGTCACCGCGTCGGGAGCATCATGGCGATCGGTCGTCGTGGCAGCATGGCAGCCGTCGCAGGATTCCGTCAGGAAGCTCCTGCCAAAATTTTCGTAGGTCACCACCGGAGTGTCCCGGCAGAACGACACCGTGGAGTCCTTCGACTCCTCCTCTCCCACACAGGCCAAGAACAACAACCACATGGGATGATCCTATCTCCCCGCCGTCCGACCTGCACCCAAAGAGGGGTGCATCCGGGCGGATTGGAAGTTAAGGGCGGTGCATGTCAGGAAGCCGTCGGCAGGACACCGAACATCTGCGGGAGCGTATACGCTCGGCCGCCATCCGACTTTTTGCCGCACAGGGCTACCTGGGGACCTCGCTGCAGGAGGTGGCCGATGCGGTCGGCATCAGCAAGCAGCTGTTGCTGTACCACTACTCCTCCAAAGATGCCCTTCGTACCGCCGTAATGGGTGCGGTTGCCGATCTGTGGTCGGACCTGCTCCCGCTGTTGTTGGAGGCGGTGATGGGGGATCCTGAGCGGATGGAGGCGGCGCTGGATGGTCTGCTTGAGGGCCTGGACGGTCAGCAGGACATCGCAAGAGTGGTGATGTTGGATCTCATCAACAACGGAGCCAGCGCGGCGCGGGAGGCGGACGAAAATGTCCGGCCTTGGATGCAGCTTGCGGTGGATCAGATCCAACAACGTCAGGAAGCGGGAGAGTTTTCGGCGCGCCTCGATCCCTACGCATGGCTGGTGGAAGCGGCCACACTGCTGCTGTCCACCATCTCGCTATTGCACCTCAACAGCGAGCAGTGGCCTGCGGGGGTGGACGCCCCCACCTGGGAGCGCCGTCGCCTGCGCGAGGCGGTTCGTATTCTCCAGGCCAGCGTACGTCCCTGAGCGGCGACCGCCTCTCAGGTGATCACGGTTCCCGGCGGCAGCGTCGCATCTTTGGGGATGATCACGATGCCGTCGCGCAGGTACCAGCCCTCGCCATCGCGGTCGGGACGCCCTTCCACACCCCGGACCACACAGCCCGCGCCAATCCTGGCATTTTTGTCGATGATGGCACGCTCGATCACACAGTCCGGTCCCACGCCGATATCCACCACCCCTTTTGAAGCATTGGTAGCGCGCAAGCCATCTTCTTCGTAGTAGTCGGCCCCTAACATGATGCTGTCGCGCAGCACCGAGCCGTGCTGGATGCGGGAGCGTATGCCCACCACACAGTGGTCCACCGTGGAGCCGAAGACCAGGCAGCCCTCACTCACGATGCTGCGGCTGACGTGGGCGTCCACAAATTTGCTGGCGGGAAGGAAGCGGGAGCGGGTGTAGATGGGGCCATCGGGATGGTGGAAGCGGAAGGAGGGATCCTCTTGGGTGAGGGCCATATTCGCTTCATAGAAGCTCGCGATAGTCCCGATGTCCCGCCAGTAGCCACGGAAAAAGTGGGCATGTACCCGGTGGGTGGAGAGCATGGCGGGGAGGATGTCCTTGCCGAAGTCCAGGTTCCCCGGATTCATCAGCATCTCCCGCAATACTTCCGTGCGGAAGATGTACACGCCCATACTCACCAGGAACTCATCGGGCTCCATCGACCAACGCTCGCGCAGCTCCTTCGGCGGCACCAGGGCGTCGATCTGCGCCTCCGTCTTGGGTTTCTCCTGGAAGGCGGTGATCTTTCCGTCGGCGTCGGTGTGCAGCACCCCAAAGGCACTCACCTCGCGGCGGGGGGCCGGCAACACACAGACGGTTGCGTCGGCATTGGCGTCAATATGGCGCTTGTAAAGCTCCCGATAGTCCATCCGATACAGGTGATCGCCGGAGAGGATGAGAATGTGCTCCACCCCACTGGCCGCCAAACGACGGATCTGCTTCCGTACGGCATCGGCGGTACCCTGGTACCACTCCTCGCCCTCCTGCGTCTGCTCCGCGGCCAGCACCTCCACCGCACCCTGCCCGAAATTGTCGAAGCGATAGGTATTGAAGATGTGGTTGTTCAGGGAGGCCGAGTTGAACTGCGTCAGCACGGCGATATGCCGGAAGCCAGAGTTGATGGAGTTGGAGATCGGGATGTCGATCAGCCGATATTTGCCGCCCAGCGGCACGGCCGGCTTCGCACGGTGGTGGGTCAGAGGGTAGAGGCGCTGGCCGCGACCACCACCAAGGATCACCGTATAGACGCGAGGTCGCATGTACCTCCTCCTGTCCCCCCATTATCCTCCTTCGTCGGGCCGGCACGGCCGTTTTGCTCCTGGAGAGCGGCCGCGGCCAAAAAAAGCGGCTATCTGAGCACATGGCAGGGATCTTGCTGCTTGCGATGATGGGAGTGGGGCCGGGCTGTGTGACCCAGTGCCGCGGCGCCGCCTGCGGCGACCTGTACACAGCGGCCGATCTGCAGGTCTCCACCGGTGCCAGTGCGGCGCCGGTGCTGACCATTTCCGGCGCCAGTGAGGAGGGGCGGGACTGGTCGGTGCGGCTGGAGGGGGCGAAGCTGTGGGTGGGGTTGCCGGATATCGCGGCCATGGGGCTGTGGGATGCGACGGGCCGGCGGGTGGACAGCCTCTACAATAGCGATGTGGACGGCTTTGGTGGGGCGCTTGCGCTGGTGGATGGCTGGGGAGTGGTGGGAGCCCCGGCGCATGCCACGGCGGGTGAGGGGACGGAGAGTGGAGCGCTCTATTTTTATAAAGATATGGAAACAGCGGACAGTTTCCCGCAGAGCTTCGACCGGCAAGTGGTGGGGGAGGTCGGAGAGCGGCTGGGGGCGGGGCTGGCGAGCTGCGGGGATCTGGACGGGGATGGCAGCGCCGAGCTGCTGGTGCGGGCGGAGTGGGCGGATGCAGGTGGGCAGCTTTCCGGGGCCTTAAACCTGCTTTCTGCAGCCGAATTTGAGACTGCCCAGCGCAGCAGCCTGCGGCTGTTGGAGGGCCTGAGCCTGGCCGATGGTGGGGCGCTGGGCAAAGGAATGGTCTGCGATCAAAGCCTGGGAAGTCTGGATTTAACGCCGGAGGTGGTCGCGGGGGCACCTTTTGCTTCCAACGGGGTGGTCTCCGGTGCGGGGCGGCTGTTGATCTGGAGTAACGGCGCGGGTCAGCCTTTCCATTTGTTTGGAGAAAAAGAGTCCGACTATTTTGGCTATTCGGTGGCGGTGGGGGACCTGGACGGCAACGGGCGCGCCGATCTGGTGGTGGGGGCCCCGGGGGTGGATGCGGTGGGTCTGGACGGGGTGGCGGTGGCGGGCATGGGCGGTGCGGTCTATGTGTACATGGACGAACGTGTGTCCGG
>CAITDR010000248.1 GCA_903891165.1 uncultured Pseudomonadota bacterium | reverse complement strand
GCGCCCCTGAAAAAGGTCCGGTGAAGAACCAGATCTTCCCGGCGTCGCTTCCCTGCTGGTCGTCGCCGTAGCAGCCGAGCACCAGATCCGCCACACCGTCCCCGTCGAAGTCGTCCGCACTTTCCCGCGCATTTGAGCAGGAATTGTGGACCTCCATCGTGGTGCGGGAGGTCGCTGTGCCGTTCCCCACGCCGTCCACCAGCTCCATGCTCACGTTTTCATCCCAACGATGGTACTGCCGAAGCCAGAAGTCTTCCGTACCGTCGCCGTCCATATCGCGGACCACCGACAGGTTTTGGTACTGTTCTAACGGCACCGTCTGATCGGCATCGATCTCTTGCAGTCCCTGCATCATCGGATCGGCAAAGGAGAGCAGCCGGTTTTGCCAGGTACGGGTCCCCCAGTCGAAGTCTTCCGCATGGAGCCAAAGCTCGGCGCGGCCGTCCCCGTCAGTGTCGGCATCCCATCCGTCCCGGACCCGGAGCCAGGCCGCATCCTCCACCCGACCCTGCGCGTCGGCCGCGCCCAACATTGAACCTTCTACTGGTTGAAAGAGCAGAATACTGTCTGTCGTACACACCATCAACTCCGGCTGCCCGTCTCCCCCGAAGTCGGCCCCCACGGTCCAGTAGACCATCATCGTCTCGGTGTCTGAGATTCCGCCCCACGCGGAAAGAGTTGCTCCATCCGCCTGATTTGCAGAATACAGGTAGATGTCTGAGCTGTCACTGCCCCACTGAGACAGGGTAAGGTCTGCCACCCCGTCCAGATTGTAGTCCAAGCCGCTGGAAGTATAGGCCAGCTCCCCCTCCGTCGGCTGAGCCCAGCTCCGAAGGGTACTTCCCGAGGTGGGATCCACCACTTGCAGCAGAGAGCTCTCCCCCACCGGCTCGTAGGACGCCACCACCAGCTCTCCCACTCCATCGCCGGTTTCGTCCGGCAGGTCATCCCAATGGCTGAGGAAAACGCTCGCGGACAGTGTAGCTCCCGCCGAAAGCTCTCCCGACGCCACACAACTGTCGCCTTCGCCGTCACAGTCCGTATCGTAGCCGTCGCAGACCTCAGTTGCAGCGGGGGAGCGGGTGGCTTCCTGGTCGTCGCAGTCTCCGGGAGTCGAGGAAAATCCTGACGCATCGGGCGTACAGCTATAGCCTCGCCAAGTGCCCCCATAGCCATCGCCATCGAGATCCTCATAGGTGCGCGTCCCGTTTTCCGAAGGCTCGTCTACCTCCCCGTCGCAATTGTCATCCACACTGTTGCAGTACTCGGAAGCAAGGGGGTTGATGCTGGCGTCTGCATCGTCGCAGTCGTATTGTATCATCCAGGCATAGGGCACATAGCCTGCCGGTGCCGTGCAGGAGTACAGGACCGCCGCCTCCACACCGTAGCCGTCTCCGTCCGCGTCCGGGTACCAGGCCTCAGAGGGATCTTCATCGATCGAACCGTCGCAGTTGTTGTCCATGCCGTCGCAGCTCTCCGGCCTGCGGGGATAGGTCAGTCTGTTGGTATCGTCACAATCGCCCGTCATGTAGGTGGTGCCTGCCGGTTTACTGCATGCCGGAACTTGGACGGACGTTCCATAGTGGTCACCATCGTCGTCCACATACCAGATGCGCCATTGGTTTGGGTCATCGTCGGCCGTTCCGGAACAGTCGTCGTCCCGGCCATTGCAGCTGTCGGTGCCTCCGGGAGAGGTTGAGCGGTTCTGGTTGTCGCAGTCTGTATTCAGGGCTACATGATCTCGCGGAGCCAGACAAGCCATCGCTGCGGTGCCGGCACCGTAGCCATCCCCGTCCAAGTCGGCGTACCAGGCGGAGGTTCCGGAGACGGTGGGGTCGGCATCGTCGGTCAGGTTGTCGCAGTTGTTGTCGATGCCATCGCAGACTTCGGGCGCAGCGGGGGAGGTGGCCGCGCTGCGGTCCTCACAGTCTGTATTCGATACTACAGTTCCAGTCGGTGCCACACAGGCCCACCGCGCTCCCCCGGCGCCATAGCCGTCTCCGTCCCGGTCGTTGTACCAAGCGGCGGTTCCGCTAATGTTCGGGTCGGCATCATCGATTCGGCCGTCGCAGTTGTTGTCCACCGCATCGCAAACTTCGAGGGCAGTGGGAAAAGCGTTGATGCTGTGGTCATCACAGTCTGCACCGGCCGCCACAGACCCGGTCGGTGCCACACAGGCCCGGGTCGGGCGCCCGGCGCCGTAGCCATCCCCGTCCAAGTCGGCGTACCAGGCCGTGGTTCCGGTCACGTGCGGATCGGCATCGTCGCTCAGGCCATCACAATCGTTGTCTACGCCATCGCAGACTTCGGCGGCCGAGGGGGAGGAGGAGGCGCTCTGGTCGTCACAGTCGGTATTGGAGGATACCGCTCCGGGGGGAGCCAGACAGGCAATGGTGGCGGTCCCTGCGCCGTAGCCATCCCCATCCACATCGGCGTAGTAGGCGGAGGTTCCGGAGACGGTGGGGTCGGCGTCGTCGATCAGGACATCACAATCGTTGTCTACGCCATCGCAGACTTCGGGGGCGGAGGGGGAGGAGGCAGCACTCTGGTCGTCACAGTCGGTATTCGAGGATACAGCTCCAGCCGGAGCCCCACAGGCCATGGTTGCGACTCCCGCACCATAGCCGTCCCCGTCCAAGTCGGCGTACCATGCTGTGGTTCCGGAGACGGTGGGGTCGGCGTCGTCGGTTCGGCCGTCGCAATTGTTGTCGGTCTCGTCGCAGGTTTCGATCGCAGCGGGGGAGACGGCGGCGTTCTGGTCGTTGCAGTCCGTGTTCAGCAGCACCGTCCCGTGGGGAGCCAGACAGGAGGTGGTGGCGTTCCCCGCCCCATAGTGGTCTCCGTCCACATCGGCGTACCATGCCGTGGTTCCGGTGACGGCGGGGTCTGCATCGTCGACCAGGCCGTCGCAGTTGTTGTCGAAGCCGTCGCAGATTTCTGGGGCGGACGGCGACACGGCAGCACGCTGGTCGTCGCAGTCTGTATTCGAAACTACAGCTCCAGCGGGAGCCGCGCAGGCCATTCTCGCGGTTCCCCCGCCAAAGCCATCCCCATCCAAGTCGGCGTAGTAGGCGGAGGTTCCGGAAACTGCGGGGTCCGCGTCGTCGATCCGTCCGTCGCAATTGTTGTCCGCGCCATCGCAGACTTCGGGTGCGGAGGGGTGAACCGTGGCGTCCACGTCGATGCAGTCGGCGCCGGCGGGCCAGCCGTCGCCGTCGGCATCGTGCCCCGGTCCGGCGGAGGGCACCGTGAGCGGTACCTCCGGCTCCGTTTCTACGGGAGCAGGAGGGAGGGAAGAGGAGTCCAGTTGGACCTGGCAGGCGACGAAGAAAGCGAGGAGGAGGTTCATGCCCCCGCTCCATGCAAGATCCGTGCCAACGGATCAATGCCGATTTTGGAGGAGAGGACCGTCGAAATTTCGACACCCCTGTCGAAATTTCGACACCCGGTTCGTCAGTCTCCCCCAAGGCGGCGAAGCGGCATCCGGGAAGCCCTCCACCGTCCGCCCCCTGGCCCCCATCCCCCCGACCAGATAGCCCTCCCCCATGGCCCTCCTCCTCCTCCTCAGCCTCGCCTGCGGCTATCGAAACTGCGGTAGTCTGGAATACTATACCTACGAGATCGACGCCCATTTTGACGACAACCAGGACAACTACCTGGATCTTCAAGAAGCCTGCGGTGTGGACTATGGGAGCTGGGGAAGCAATTATCCGGATGTGGGCCTGACCACCCTGCTCATGGACTACTCCGAGTGGGACACCAGCGACTCAGCCGACATCGCCTATGGCTACCTGCCCTTGAGCGAGATCGTCTTTCGTGCCGATCATCTGACCGAAGGCACCGTCCTGGGAATGGAGCAGCTCGGTGGCTACGGCTTCCATAAACCAAGCGGTGAAACAGACTTTACTACCACTGCTTGGCCGCTCGCAGAAGGCCGCCTCGAAGTCCTGGATGGCCCTCGGGAAAACGAGTATGACGGCCAGGACTACAAGCTCAGCTTCCAATTCACCATCGGCACCCCGGACGACCAAGCCACCCGAGGCTATCAGGTGCTGGAGGGAGAGGACTGGTTCAACTTCACCGACGCCATCGGAACGTGGGATAGTGCCGAGCACGCCTATGCCGAGCCGCCCGACTACACCGCGGGCGGCTGAACCCCAGACGGATCAGTTTGCTTCGCAGATAAAGCGGAAGGCCTGATAGCAGGGCTCGTCGTTCCAGGTGTAGTCCAAAAAGCGCCCAAGCTGCATACAGTGT
>CAITDR010000247.1 GCA_903891165.1 uncultured Pseudomonadota bacterium | reverse complement strand
GCCTGGGCTACCAAACTGGACGACTTTTTGAAGCTCTCGGATCGGGATGTACTGTCTCACGCCGGGAAGATCAGCGCCGAAGTCGCCCAGGAAAAGGCCACGCTGGAATACCGGCGGTGGCAGGAAACACAAAAAGATCTTCCCCGACCTGTAGACGCCGACTTTGAGGCCGCGCTCCAAGAAACCAAACAGCTTGAAAAGCAGCGACCGGCCCGGCGGAAGAGCGAGGGAAGCAGCGGGGGAAAGCCATGAGCAGCTTTGAGAGTGTGGTCGAAGAAGCGGCGGTCGAGTGGCTGGAAGAGCTGGGATGGAAGCACATTCCCGGGGCGGTGCTGGCGCCCGGCGGGGAAGCCCCCGAGCGCGGCAGCTACCGGGAGGTGATCCTGGAGGGGCGGCTGAGGGCGGCGGTGGGGCGGATCAACCCGCAGCTGGGGGCGGAGGCCGCCGAAGAGGTGGTGCGGGCGGTGGCTCGGCTGGACTCTCCCTCGCTGGAGGAGAGAAACCACAGCTTTCACCGGCTTATCCGGGAGGGGGTTGCCGTCAAAGTCCGAAAGGAGGGGCAGGAGCGAGGGGAGCTGGGCTGGCTGATCGACATCCTGGAGCCCGAAAACAACGACTATGTGGTTGTAAGCCAGCTTACCATCGTGGACGGAAAAAACGAACGGCGGCCGGATCTGGTGCTGTATGTGAATGGCCTGCCGGTGGCAGTGGTGGAGTTCAAAAGCCCGAAAATTGCCAAGACCACCATCGAAGGTGCCTTCAACCAGCTCCGCATGTACATAGAGCAGACCCCGACGCTGTTCACCTGCAACCAGGTGCTGGTGGTCTCGGATGGCACCGAAGCAAAAATCGGTAGTTTGACCGCAGGCTTTGACCGGTTCAGCCCCTGGAGAACCATCGACGGGGTGGGGTTGGCCTCAGAAAAGCTGCCGCGGTTGCAGGTTCTTCTGGAGGGGCTGTTTCAGAAGCAGCGTTTTCTGGACTACCTGTACCATTTTGTGCTGTGGGAGACGGAGGATGGATTTTCGAAAAAAATCGCGGGCTACCACCAGTTTCACGCGGTGAACAAAGCAGTGGCGGCAACGGTGCGGGCCAGTGCCGTGCAGGGGGACCAGCGAATCGGGGTGGTGTGGCACACACAGGGGTCGGGAAAGTCCATCCTGATGGTGTACTACGCCGGGAAAGTGATGCTGGAAGCTGCCATGCAGAACCCCACCATCGTGGTGGTGACCGACCGGAACGATCTGGATGGGCAGCTCTACGCCCAATTCTGCGCGGCCAAAGACCTGATTCCCAGCCCGAAGCAGGCGGAGAGCCGAGAGCACCTGCGGGAGCTGCTGAATGTGGCCTCGGGCGGTGTTGTTTTTACCACCATACAAAAATTGTCTCTGACTGAGGAGGAGCGCAGCCGACGTGCCCCCTTTCCGCAGCTCTCCAAGCGGCGAAATATTGTGGTGATTGTGGACGAGGCACACCGGACACAGTACGGTTTTGAAACCCGCATCGACGCAAAGAGCGGGCAGGTCACCGCAGGGCTCGCCCAGAACCTGCGGAATGCCCTTCCCCAAGCCAGCTATATCGGCTTCACTGGAACACCCATTGAATTTGATGATCGGTCCACACCGGCGGTCTTTGGGGACACCATCGACACCTACAGTATCCGGCAGGCTGTAGAGGATGGGGCCACGGTGCCCATCTACTACGAGGCCCGGCTGGCGCACCTCCGGCTTCCCGAGGAGGAAAAACCCAAAATAGACGAAGCCTTTGAGGAAGTCACCGAGGATGAGGAGGAGCCGACCCGACAGAAGCTGAAGACCACCTGGGCAAAGTTGGAGGCGGTGGTGGGGACTCCGCAGCGGGTGGCGCTGGTGGCCAAGGACATCGTGGAACATTGGGGGAGAAGGCTGGAGATCCTGGACGGGAAGGCCATGATCGTGTGTATGTCGCGGCGGATCTGTGTAGAGCTGTACAAAGAGATCCTGCGGCTGCGCCCGGAGTGGGCGGGTGGGAGTGACGAGGAGGGTGTCATCAAGGTGGTGATGACGGGGAGCGGGGCAGATCCCACCGAGTTCCACCCCCATATCCGGGGAAAGGACAGGCAGAAGGTCATCGAAAAACGCTTTAAAAAAGCGGACGATGCGCTGAAGCTGGTGATCGTGCGCGATATGTGGCTGACCGGCTTTGACGTGCCCAGCGCGCACACCTTGTATGTGGACAAGCCGATGCAGGGGCATGGGCTGTTACAGGCGATCGCGCGGGTGAACCGACGCTTCAAAGACAAGCCCAGCGGGCTGGTGGTGGACTACCTGGGGCTGGCAGATCAGCTACGGAAGGCGATCTCCACCTACAGCGGCGGAAGTAAGGAAAAAACCGGGGTTCCGGTGGAAGTGGCACTGACGGTCCTGCAGGAAAAGTTCGAAATTGCCCGGGATCTGTTCCACGGCTACAGCTACGAGGGCTACTTCAGTAGCAAGGCGACGGATCGCCTTAAAGCCCTGGCCGGGGGCGTGAACCACATCTGCGGGCTGGATCCCGGGGATCCTGAGAAGGCCAAGCGACGCTATCTCGATGCGATGCTGACCCTCAACAAAGCGGCGGGGATCGCGCTGCATCTGGAGGGAGCAAGGCGCTTTCGGGACGAGATCGGCTACTTCCAGGCCGTGCAGGTGAACATCCAGAAGTACACCGTGCGCGCCTCTGGGCGTTCGGATGCAGAGCTGAACGCCGCCATCCGGCAGATCGTGAGTGGTGCGGTCAGCTCGGAGCGGGTGGTGGATGTTTTTGGGGAGGCTGGACTGCAGAAGCCGGATATTTCGGTGCTCTCGGATGCCTTTCTGGAGACCGTGAAGAAGTCGGAGTGCCAGAACCTGCAGTTGGAGCTGCTCAAAAAGCTGCTGAACGACGAGATCCAGGCGCAGAGCGGACGCAACGTGGTGGTGGCGCGGAAGTTTTCGGAAATGCTGGCAAGAACCTTGGCCAAATACCAGAACCGGAGCCTGGAGGCGGCCCAGGTGATCCTGGAGCTGATCAACATGGCCAAAGAGCTGCGGGACGCGCCCAAGCGGGGGGATGCCCTTGGACTGACCGAGGACGAGCTGGCCTTCTACGATGCGTTGGTGGAGCATGGCGGGGTACGCGAGGTGATGGGGGACCAGATCCTGGCCAAGATCGCACAGGATCTGGTAGAGGCCATCCGGGGATCGGTGACCATCGATTGGACCCAAAAGGAAGCGGTACGGGCCGACATGCGCCGGAAGGTGAAGAAGCTGCTCCGTAAACACGGCTATCCCCCGGACAAGCAGGAGAATGCCGTGGTGGTGGTGATCGAGCAGGCGGAGCGGGTGTGCCGGGAATGGGCGGAGGGATAGCCATGCCGTTGAAGAAGAACGTCAAAAAGCCGGAGACAGTGCGAGCTTTTTTGTCCTGCTCCATCCGAGATCGGGACATCAAGCTGGTGCTGGCCGCCAAGCAGATGCTGGAAGAGGAATACCACTTCAACTGCGTCACCCTGGGCCTGGATGTTTCCCTTCCAGAGCACAAGGATGACGCGGTAAAGCGTATGATCGCCGAATGTGAATGTCTGATTGGCATCGCCACAACCCGCTTTGAAGCAGTGGATGTGGATGATCGCTCACAAAACCTTAAGCTCGCCACCGTATACCTCGCCCAAGAGGCGGGCGCCGCCCATCAACTGGACCTGCCCCTGGTGATCTTTCGTGTGGGCGAGGTAGAGCTTCAGGGGGTGACAAACAGAAATATTTACATCGAAATGGCTCCCAACCTCGGCCCAAGCGGCCGCATCATGGTGAAGAGTCAGGCCCTGATGAGCACCGAGCTGCGCGACCTGCATGCCCGAGCCCTTGAGCGTCGGAAGCAAAAGGAAAAGAACATTCTTTGGGAGAAGGTAAAAACTCTTACCACGTGGGGCACCGCAGCGGCCCTCGCTTTTTCTGCGATGGACCACCTCTCTCGCCCACATTGCTTCGGAACATTTTACTACAAGAAACTGGACTGCAAAAATTGTGCGGTAGTCGCCAGCTGCAAGGCTGAAAAAGTAAAGAGATCGAGCCTTTGAACACCGTGCTGAGCCAGCAATATCACTTTCGTCAAAAGGGAAAACGTCTTCTGTGCCCCCCCAAAGGCGCCTGCGGCGCTTTGGCCGCACGCGCCT
>CAITDR010000246.1 GCA_903891165.1 uncultured Pseudomonadota bacterium | reverse complement strand
GCTGCCCAGCTCGGGGCTGCCCCCGGCGGGCGCGTCGGGCTCCCAAGGGTCGGGGATGCCCAATTTCGCAAAGATCTTTCGCCCTTTTGCAAAAGGAGGTGCAGCCCAGGCGCGACCCCCCACCCGCAGACGGGTCCGGTCCCCCACCACACGACGGATCGGCAGCTGGGAGAGGATGTCTTTGGCTTTCAGATCCTCGCTCATTTCGGGGCCTCCACGGGCAAAACCCGCACGATGGCCAGCGGCAGGCTCAGGCGCTCGGCGGCGCGCCGTAGCGCGGCCCCGTCCACCTCTCCCACCCGGCGGGCCAGACGTCGGTAGTCTACACCATCCAGACCGTAGAGTTCTGCGTAGGTCGCTGCCCCGGCGCGACTCCCCGCCGACTGCTGGTCGGAGCGTGCGGCCCCCTCCAGGTAGGAGATCGCCCGCAGGCGTTCCTGCTCGGGAATGGCCTCTTCCCGCACCCGCCGTAGACTTTCCATCAGACGGCGCTCCGCCTCGTCCAGGCGATCCGGGTCGGTACCCAGCGAGCAGGACAACAGCCCCGGAACAATCCCTTCGGCCGAGGTGGCCCCCACCGAATAGGCCAGACCGTGCTGCTCGCGCAGCTCCAGAAACAGGCGTCCACCCTGGCCTCCCAAGACCGTCGCCAGGGTTTCGACGGCGGGCTGGTCGGGATCCTGAACGGCCACACCGGGGAAGGCGATGGCCAGCTGGGCCTGCTCCCGACCACAGCGCAGCGTACGTCGGCGCGTCTGCAACGGGAAAGTGGGGGGAACATAGGAAATGGGGGAGGGGGAGCCCGGAATTCTGGCAAGGAGACGGCGCAGGCGGGGCAGGGCGGAGGCCGGATCAAAGCCGCCGGTGAGGGTCAGCACCAGGTTGGGCCCGTGTGCCCAGCGCTGGTGGAGCTGGCGCAGGCGGGGGATTGTCCAGCGGGCGACCGAGGCGGGGGTACCCATCGGCGGAATGGCGCTTGGATGCCCCGGACAGCAGAGCGACCAGATCGCATCGGACAACACCGCATCCGGATGATCCTTGGCCTCCTTGATGGCCTGCAGCGATTCCTGCTGGGTTCTTTCTAATTCGGAGGGCAAAAAGGCAGCGTCATAGAGGATCCACTCCAGGACCTCCAGCCCGCCGTTCAGCATCGCCGAGGGCAGGTCCAGCTTGATCCCCTGGGAAGATCGGCCTCCCGGTGTCCCCAGGTTTCCCCCGAGTTTTTCTACCTCGGTTGCAAATTGCAAGGCGTCAAAACCGGCCGCCCCGCGCAGCAACATCCGCGACCAGGCGCTGGAAAGCCCCGCCTGCGCCGGGCTCTCCAAAAGGGCCCCTCCCAGTCCCACGAGGCGCAGGGCCACCACGTCTCCATCGTCGGGCTCCAACAGGATTCGCAGACCATTGTCCAGAACGATCTTCTGCATTTTCGGAATGGCGCGCGGGGGCCGTGGGCGTGGGGGCACCGCAGCCGTCCGCAAGCGTAGCTCTTCGCCAGGTGGCCCAAGTGCGATCCGGGCCGCTTTTTCGGGACCTAGGTAGCGATCGATCACCTGCTGGATCTGCGCAAGGCTGAGCGCGGCGATGGCTGCGTCGTAGGCGCGCCAGGCTTCGGCATCCCCCTGGGTAGCGTGGTGAAAGACCAGCTCCTGTGCCCGACCTTCAGAGGTTTCCCGAGCAAAACTTCGCTGTGCAAGCAGTTGTGCTTTCGCGCGATCCAGGTGCCCACGCGCCACGCCTCCTTCGCGCAGACGCTGCAGCTCCTCCTCCAAGGCCTGCAGGGCATCCTGCGAGCGACCATCGCGCGGGTGCAGATAGAGCGTAAAAAGCCCGCTGTCTACCTCGGCTTCGTAGTGGGCACTCGCGCTCATACACAGGCTGTCCCGTAGCCGCAGGCGCGCCTCCAGGGGGGAGCTGGTGCTGCCGCCGAAGGCCATGGCCAGGGTCTCCAGCGCCGGTACGTCGGGGTGTCCGTGGCCGGGGCCAGGAAAGACCGTTTCGATGCGCATCCCTTCAAAGCGGCGTCGCAACAGCTTGGTACCGGTTGCGGGCTCCAGCCCGAAGCTCTGCCGGGGCGGGCGTGCCGGACCACCCCCAAAAAGACCAGGAAGGAGGCGAAGCAGCTCCTCCACCTCCAGCTTCCCGGCGATGGCCAGCGTCGCATTGGAGGGCTGGTAGTGCCGCTGATAAAATTCCTTCAAAGCGGGCTGGGAGATCCCCCGAACAGAGGCCACACTGCCGATGATCGGCCGCGCATAGGGGTGCTTCCCATAGACTTTTGCGTAGGTGGCCTCCCCCAAAACCAAGTCGGGATCCTCCTTGCAGCCCCGGATCTCCTCCAGGATCACCAGACGCTCCTTCTCCAATTCAGCCGGATCCAGCACCGCTTCCCGGAGCATCTCCGCCAGCAGCTCCAAGCCATTCACCAGGTTTTCGGAAGGAATGCTGATGTGAAAGCAGGTTTCTTCAAAGGAGGTCCAGGCATTGATGTCTCCACCCCAGCCCTCCACCGTGCTGGCCACCTGACCCACCGCATAGCTGCGGGTGCCCTTGAAGAGCATGTGCTCCAGGAAGTGGGCCGCACCCTCCAGACCGGGCGGTTCGTCGCGACTGCCAACATGGATCCAGAGGTAGGCAGCAGCCACATCCTCGGTTCCCGAGGGGTCGATCAGCAGGGTCAGGCCGTTGTCGAGGCGGTGGCGGATCATGGATTCCTGTGGAGGATGCTCGGTAAATAAAAATGTATGGGAGACTACAAAAGCGCGGAAGCCTAGGCGTGCATCCGCACCCAGGGCTCCCCGTTGCGGATCAGCTCCGCCTCGCGGCCGGCAAAATAGGGCAGGCGCTCCAGGGGGTCGCCGAAGGTCGCCCCCAGCTCCAGCATGAGCTGCCAGTGGCGCTCCTCAGCGGGACGAAAACTCTGGTAGAGGCTGCGCAAAGCAGGATCAGGCACGGCGTGGGCCAACAGCTCCATCCGCTCGGCCGAGCGGGCCTCAATCAAGGCCGAAATCACAAAACTGTCCAGCATCGCCTCGCGTGGATCTTTTTTCCGGGCTCCCCGGCTCAGCTCTGCCGCGTAGCGTGCAGGTTCTAACTTCCCAAAGACCACCCCACGCCGCTTCATCTCGCGCAGGACCATCTCAAAGTGGCCCAGCTCCTCCCGCGCCATCCGCGACAACTGCACCGCCAGCTCGGGGTCCGGCTGGCGGAACACCAGCGAAAGCATGGTCGAAGCGGCTTTCTGTTCGCAGTGGGCGTGATCATGCAGAAGGGTGTCTACATCGGAGAGCGCCCGTTCCAGCCAGGAGTCCGGACTGGCACAGCGGAGGATCGGCGCCAGCAATGCCTATTCCTCTCCCTGGGGCTCTTCTTCCTCGGGGCTGCTCTGGCGGGCCTCGGCCGCCTCCAACATCCGGCGGCGCATCGACCAGCGACCACCGGAATCTTCGGCAGGAGGAATGGGGAAGTCTCCGTGGGCGGCCGAGTCCCAGTGCATCCGCAGCTCATACAGCGCCCGATCCCAGCGCGCCAACATGGGCGGAATGGCAAAAGGCACGGGGAAAGCTCCCGCATTCTTTGCGGTCGCTTCCAGCATCCCCAGGTCCGGCAAGGGGTTGTTGGTGTAGAGCGCCAGCGCCGGCGCATGTTTGTCCAGGTGCAGCAGCACCACCGCGGCGGCTTCCTCCAACATCAGCGGAAGGGCGGTAGGATTATAGCGCCGCGCCGGCCGATCATCGGGCTCAGAGTAGCCGGTGAGCAGGAAGATTTTTTCGAGGAGTGCAGGGGACGGCTGGCCTTTGACCAATACCAGACCGTCGGCACGCGGACAGGCAAGGCCATCCTTTTCGCCGACAATCCAGTCGTCCACCTCGTCCACCTTCGGCTGAGCCACCCAACGCACCGCCGGTTCCGACCGGGCGCCGCCGAAGATGCCGCGCTGGTAGTCCTCCTCCAACAGCATCTTTGCGGGAAGTGCGCGGGGATCGCCCGCTTCCCGGAAGGCCCACAGGCTGGTCCCCGGAAAGAGCGCCAGCAGCAGCCGCCCCGCACTGACCCCGGCATGGCAGAAGCCACGCAACGCGTCGCGTGCAGAGTCGTCGGAAAACACGGCTCCACTCATGACGGTGCGGTGCAGGCGGGAGGGAGGCATGTCGGGCAGACCTTCCAGCCAGCGCTCGCGACCACGGCAGAGCCGTCCCGGTGAGAGGGGATCGAAGGGTTCGGAACACCAGCCAAAGGCGCGAATCATGGGGGGCCTGCCTAACCGGTTTCTTTGCGAGGGGGGAGGCCCCCGGCTACATTGCGGGGCTTGCCGAGCGACCATGTCCCGCTTCTATATCACCACGCCGATCTACTACCTCAACGATCAACCCCACATCGGCCATGCCTACACGACGGTAGCTGCGGATACCGCGGCACGTTGGCGGCGGCTGTGCGGCGAAGAGGTCCTGTTCCTTACCGGCACCGACGAGCCTGGCCAGAAGGTGATGCAGGCGGCGCAGGCCCGCGGATTGAGTGCTCAGGAGCACTGTGATCAGCTCTCCGCGGCATTCCGGGCATTGTGGGTCCGCCTGCTGGTGCAACACGACGATTTTATCCGTACCACCGAGCCCCGCCATATGGAGGTGGTGCAGGCCTCGCTGCAGGGTCTCTACGAAAAAGGGGAGATCTATCCAGCAGACTACTCGGGCTGGTACTCGGTGGCCGCCGAGCGATTCTGGACGGAAGAGGAGCTGGTGGACGGGAAGTGCCCCGACTCCGGGCGCCCGGTGGAGTGGGTGACCGAGCGCAACTACTTTTTCCGCATGAGCGCCTGGCAGGAGCGGCTGCTGGCGCACATCGCCGCAAATCCGGACTGTATCCAGCCGGAATGGCGGAAGAACGAGGTGTTGGGTTTCCTTCAAAAGCCCATCAACGATCTCTGTATTTCTCGGCCGCGGGCGCGGATTCCCTGGGGGATCCCGCTGCCCTTTGATGCCGACTACATCACCTACGTCTGGTTTGACGCGCTGACCAACTATGCCAGCGCCATCGGCCTGCACACCGATCCTGAGCGCTTCGGAAAGTGGTGGCCGGAAGCGCACCATCTTTGTGGGAAGGACATTCTCACCTTTCACACCGTCTACTGGTTCACCATGCTGATGGCCCAGGGGGTGGCGCCGCCCAAGCAGGTCTACGCCCATGGCTGGTGGCTGATCGAAGGCCAGAAGATGAGTAAGTCCGTGGGCAATGTGGTCAGCCCCAACCTGCTCGTGGATGCCTACGGTCCCGACGCGGTGCGCTATTTTCTGCTGCGCGAGGTGGCCTTCGGTGCCGACGGAGAGTTTGCCCATGCGGCATTCTTGGCAAGGTATAACGCCGATCTTGCCAACGACCTGGGCAACCTGGCGCACCGCACCCTCACCATGACCGAAAAATGGCTGGGCGGGCAGATCGCTCCCGCCGGTCCGCAGGAAGGGGGCGACGAAGCGCTCTGGGCCCTGGCGGAAAAGACTACGCAGAGCTTCGATCAAGCGCTTCGGAAGCTGCAATTCCGGGATGCCCTGGAGGCCCTGTTCGAGCTGGTGGGCGCCGGGAACAAGTATCTGGACCGCGAAGGTCCCTGGACCCTCAACAAGGAGGGCCGGACCGAGCGCCTGGGAACTGTATTGCGCAATACAGCAGAGATTTGCCGCATTGCTGCAAGTCATCTCGCCTGCGTGTGCCCTGCCAAGGCGATGGAGCTGCTCCAGAAGCTGGGAGAGAGCGCCCCGACGCTCAGCCCCCGTCTGGATGTGCTGCCCGCCGGGCGGCCGATCCAGTCGGGAGAACCTCTGTTTCCCCGGCTGATGGACCTGCCGGACAGCATCAAGGCCTCCCTGGAGGCCGCCGGTCTCTCCACCGCCGCCGCCACCCCCTCCGCGCGCATCCAGCGCACCGAAAAGAACGCCCCCAAAGAAGTAAAAGTCAAGAAGGAGAGCCCTGTGAGTACCGAGACCCCCGCCCCTGCCGCCGCCGTGGCACCCGCCGCCCCTGCCGCCCCCGCCTCCACCGACATCACCTACGAGGACTTCGCCAAGCTCCAGCTTCGGACTGGTAAAGTAGTCGAAGCCGCTAACCATCCCAACGCCGACCGACTGCTGGTGCTGAAGGTGGACATCGGCGAGGCCGAGCCGCGCACCATCGTGGCGGGAATCGCCGCCGTCTACAAGCCCGAGCAGCTCATCGGGCAGCAGGTGGTGGTCGTGGCCAACCTCAAGCCCGCGAAACTCCGGGGCGTCATGAGCCAGGGCATGCTCCTTGCGGCAGGCGGAGCCGACGTGGCCGCGCTGGTACGCCCGGCTCAGGAGCTGCCGCCCGGCACCGTAGTGAAGTAAGGGAGGGGGGAAAACACGGCATCTGCCAGATTTTTTACAAGAATTGAGCGCTGGCTTCCGTAGAGGTAGCGAAAAAGCTCAAGATCTGGCATGCTTCCCCTGTCACACCACCCCTTCGCTGTCGTAGTGGGGGTGTCAATGGAGGTCTACATGCGTCTGCTCCCCGTTCTTCCGCTGGTGCTGCTTGTTGCGTGCCAGGAATACAGCGTCAACGAAGGCAAGGATGTCATCCAGGGAGACGACCTCTCCGGCGACCCCGACATCGAAGTAACCCCTCCGGAAGTGGCCTTTGGCCAGGTGAGTGTCGGTGACACCGTCGCGCATGTGCAGACGGTCACCGTTTCCAACATCGGCGACGCGGCGCTGGAAATCAACAGCCTCGCCCTTGAAGATACCAACGCGCCCTTCCAGATTTCCGCGATCGGCTCCGTGCTGATCCCCCCCGGACAGTCCACCACCTTCACCGTCACCTACACCCCGCTGACCGCGGAGGCGTCGGAGACCAACGTCCTGGTGCAGAGCAACGATCCGGACGAAGAGTTCTCTCTGGTGCACCTGCTTGGGCAGGGTGTGGCCCCGGTGATCCAGCTTGATCCCGAGACCTACGACTTCGGCACCAACTACATCGGCTGTGACACCGATGTGCCCATCAAGATCAAGAAC
Organism: uncultured Pseudomonadota bacterium; assembly: GCA_903891165.1. GTDB lineage: Bacteria > Myxococcota_A > UBA796 > UBA796 > SXON01 > CAITDR01. The sequence continues at coordinate 8,069 of CAITDR010000246.1, read as the reverse complement.
GTGGGCAACGCCGACCTGCACGTCTCCTCGCTGGAGTACATCACGGCTTCGGCCGACCTTGTGGTGAACACCAACGAATCGGTCAATGGCCCGCTTCCCTGGACCATCGCTCCCCAGGGCGAAGTGGAAGTCGCGGTCACCTTCTCCCCGCTGGATGACTACGCGGACGAAGGCTACCTCGCCGTGGAATCGGACGACCCCCTGCGGTCCCAGGTGCAGGCCTACCAGACTGGCGTAGGCGCCGTCTACGGGACCAACCTGGACAGCTTCACCCAGCCGCTCAAGGGGCTGTCCGACATCGTGTTTACGGTGGACTGGTCCTGCTCCATGTCGGACGACATCGCGCTGGTGCAGTCCAACTTCACCGTGTTCATCAACACGCTGGCGGGCATGGACGCCGACTACCACGTGGCCGTCATCACCGACGACGATGGCTGTGTGAACGGCTACCAGCCCTACATCGACAACACCATGGACCCCAGCGATCAGGTCAGCCTGTTCGACACCATGATCAATAACTACGCCTACGGCGCGAACACCGAACGTGGCCTCACCCTGTTGGAAGCGGCGACCACCTCTTCCAACATGGGCAGCGGCGGCTGTAACGAAGATATGATCCGGGAAGATGCCAAGCTTTCCCTGGTGGGTGTCACCGACGAAGTGGAGCAGTCTGCGAATCCGTGGACCTACTACGTCAGCTACTTCCAGGGTCTGAAGCGGAACCCGGACGACGTGGTCATCAACGCCATTGCCGGGGACTACCCCAATGGTTGCAACGGCAACCAGCCCGGCACCGGCTGGTACGAGGCCACCGTGGCGACCGGCGGTCTGTTCCTCTCCATCTGCGCCACCGACTGGGCAAGCCACCTCCAGGCCCTCGCCGAGGGTGCTGCGGCCGACCTTTCCAGCTTCGAGCTGACTCAGTGGGCCGTGCCCGAAACCATCGTGGTGCGCATCGACGGTGTGACCACCACCACCGGCTGGACCTACATCGAGGCGGACAACTCGGTGAAGTTCGAAGAGCAGTACATTCCTGAAGGTGGCGCCACCATCGACATCGAGTACAACGTTGCTGGCGGTTGCGGCGACTGAGGTCTCTCGGACCTGAAGCGGAGGGCCCGGAGCAGCGATGCTTCGGGTCTTTCTGCTTTTGTGCGATGGGGGAGATCGGGATAAATGCCACCCATGGACTTGAACGCCGCCGTCTCCCGCTCTCTCCAGACCAGCGCATCCGCAGATGTGGTCTACGCGCTGCTTGCCGATGTCCCCAGGTCAGTCGCACATTTTCCCGATCTGGAGGCCCTGGTGCCCAACGGGGACGTCTACGAGTGGCGCCTGAAAAAGTTAGGGGCCGGGCCGCTGATTTTTCAGGTGGTCTATGCCTCGCGCTACCACTTTGATCCCGTCGGCAAGCGGGTGTGGTGGGAGGCCATCCCCGACCGGGGAAATACCCGCGTGGAAGGTAAGTGGATCATCCAGCCGCAGGGCGGTGGAACCCGCTTCACCATGGAAGCCAAGTACCAGGTGGACACGCCCTTCCCCCGCCTGATGCGCCCCGCGGCGGAGGCGATCATGAACAAGGAGAATGATAGGATCATCGGGACCTATATGGAGAATCTGAAGAAGACCATGGAAGGAAGAAATGGGAGGTTGAGGTAGGAGCGTTGTTCGCTCTCCTCTACTCCCCCAACAGCTCGCGGAGCGGACGGTGGAGCAGAGGACCAGAGGCCGAGGTGAGCCGTTGATCCTCCCACTTCCGGGTGAGCGTGGCGTCCCAGGAGACGACGATCACTGGTCCGGTGGGCGCCTGAATGGTGGAGAGGGGAAGGCCGGGCCATGCGGCGGAAAATGCAGGATCACCAGGGAGCAGCAGAGTTTTCAGACTCCCCCGCCTCCTCCCCTCCTGCAGGAGCGCCCAGAGGTCGCCGAGCGCCGGGTGCAGAAGCGGCTCGCCGCGCCAGCGCAGGCTTAGCGTCGGGAAGCAGAGGTGTTCCTCGTCGAGCTGATCCAGCAGACGTTCTACAACTTCCAGGCCCAGAAAACCCCGGCTGCTGTCCAGGCGCCCCTGGTCACGCCAGCGCGGATAGTCGGCAGGGTCCCGAAGCAGCGGCTCCCCCTCCACATGGCGCAGCAATCGTCGGAAGTGCGGGTGCTCGGGATCCAGCGGAATATCGCTGGCTTCCAGCACCAGGACCTCGGGTCGCTCTTGACGTGACAAGGGGCGGATCAAGCGCTTCCGCAGCGGTGTAGTGGCCAGCTTCACCGCATCTTTCCCCAGATCGGCAAGCGAATCACTTTCCCGACGAAGATAACAATTCTGGATACAGGGCTGCGTGCAGTTTTTCACCACCGCCCGGCGCTCCTGCAGCGCCTCGGTCTCCCACAGCTCCCGCAACGTGCTCCGGTGCACACTTCCGAAGTGCCCCTTCAGAAAATCCAGCTTCCCATCACACATAATCGCGGTGCCGTCGGCATTGATGTACAGCTCCTTCCAGCCTGCCCAACAGGGGGCCTCCAGGGGCTTCAGGCCCTCGCGGTAGTAGGCGGGGATCATCCGCAGATTTTCGGGATGGTTCAGGATGAAGGGACTTTTCCGGGCGGCGAGGCGCTCGGTCAGTGCTTCCAGCTTGGGCAGATCCTCCATCGTAAACCAGAGATCGTTGGCAGTCTTCTCGGTACCGTTCCGAAACAGGTTCAGCACCTGCACGCCGGAAAACTCCTCCACTTCCAGAAAATCGATAAGTTCTTCAAATGTATCGATATTTCCGCGATGGAGGATGCTGTTGGCGCAGATCTTGCGACGGGGGTTTTTCGCCAGTCGGTCGGCTTCGCGGAGACGACGGTAGCCTTCCAAGGTGCGCCGGAACATGCCGGGTCCGCGGATCTGGTCGTGTGCCATCTCCAGTCCGTCGATGGAGACATTGATGTGCAGCTTCTCAGGCGGTACGGCAGCGATACGCTCCGCTCTCCCCCGGTGGATCAGGGTGCCGTTCGTCGTAAGGGTGGTGTGCAGGTTCCGGTGGGCCGCATGGGCCAGGATCTCCTCCAGATCGCTGCGCACAAAGGGCTCGCCGCCCAATGGGTTGAAGACCCGCACCCCCCAGGCCGCCGCCTGGTCCACCAGATCCAGGATCTGCTCCCGCGACAGCTCCGGCGCCTCATAGCAGGTGGTACACATGCTGCACTTCAGGTTGCAGCGTAAAGTGAGGTTGATCGTCAACCAATCGGGAGGCGCAAGGGAGCGTCCCAGGCGGCGGGAGAGCCAGAAGCGGGTATCTCGACTAAGCTCGCTCCAAGAGCGCATGGAGGTCCGGGGATGCGGGTGCTGATCGTACACCATGGGAGCCTTCCCGGCCCGGGGAGATTTTGTAGTGGAGGCGCCCTGCGCGCAAAGGCGCATGCGGAGCTACTCACGGGGGCGGGGCACCAGGTGCGCTGCCTGGCCCGCGCTCAGGACGAGGAGGGGGGCTTCCGCTCCCCGGCGGATCTCCGTCGGCTGGCTACGATGTTCGAGCCGGACTGGATCCTCTGTGTAGCCCCTTCTGAGGCGCCGATTTTGCGCCCCGTGGCGCCCTTGGTCGTGGATCTCTACGCGCCGAGACTGTTAGAGGCAGCCTGGGAGGAGTGTCAAGAGGAGGAGGCCGGTCGGAGTCTGCGTGCGGTTGCGGCGGCAGACGAAGTGCTCTTTTCCAATCCGCGGCAGCGCTGGTTCTGGTTGGGGATTCTGGCGTTGAGCGGCTGGGACATCCGTGAGTTTCCGGGCTTATTGGTGCCTCTCTGCGCACCGGAGGGACCGCCCCGGCAGGCTCCCGAGCGTCCCCGCCTGCTGATGGGTGGCCAGCCCTGGCCTTGGCAGGATCCAACAGAAACCCTGGAACGGGCGGTGCGCGCCCTGCAGGGTCAGGGTGAGGTGGTGACGGTGGGCCTTCCCGAACATCCGGGTGTTCGTGCGCTGCCGTCGCTACCCTACGACCATTGGCTGGAGCTTTGTGCAACCAGTACCGTCGCTCTGGACCGCTATGCCCCCAACCCGGAGCGGGAGCTGGCGTTGTCCTTTCGGCAGATGGACTACCTGGGCTGCGGCCTGCCGCTGATCAGCTCGCCCCAGGTGGTGATCGGTCCCGAATTGTTGGAATGGGGGGCAGGATGGGTGGAGGAAAGCTTGGAGGATGCCGTGGCGGCGGCGCTGGATCCGGTGCTCTGCGAGGCGCGGGCGGAGGCGGCAGCCGCTTTGGGGCGCCACTACCGGAAAGAGAGGGTGGGGGCTCCTTTGTTGGCCTACCAACCTCGTCGGCGAGAGCGTGGTCCCTCGGTGCTGCGCGACAGCCTCCGTTTTGCCGCAGCGCGGGAGCGTGCGGAGGGAGAGCGTCTTCGGCGGGAGGAGGCCGAGCGGGAAGTGCAGGCCAAACGTGGGGAAGTGGAGGGGCTGCATCTGCAGATTCGTAGTCTGACCAGTGCGGTGGAGGCCTCTTCGGCGGCAGTCGCGGACGTGGCGGCCTTTCGTGCGGAGACGGTGCGGGTGTTGGGCGCACGGCTCTTCGGGGAGCAGGCCCGGGCCGAGCAGTTGGCGCGGGAGCTGGAGATCAGCCGGGCTGAGCTGGCAAAAAAGGACATGGAGCTGGAGGCGCTGCGCTCGGAGCGTGGGCGTTTGGAGGGGGTGATCGGCCGGTTTTTGGGGAAGGGACGCTGAAGGCAAGTGCTTCTGCCTTCGGTCGGTACCGTGCCGGGCGAGGAGAACCCGGTTAATCACGCACCGCAACCTGTCCGGAGGATTTATGACCGCCCCCATCGTCAACATTGCGGAGATTGGCCGCTACGAATCCACAAGCGTCACGCTGCGGGGCTGGCTCTACAATTCCTCTGGAAAGGGCAAGATCCTCTTCCTCCAGCTGCGCGACGGCTCGGGGATTGTGCAGTGTGTCTGCATGAAGCAGGAGCTGGGCGACGCCCTTTTTGAGCAGCTCAAACATGCCGGCCAGGAGACCAGCCTCATCGTCACCGGTACCGTGCGCGCCGATACCCGCTCCAAGCTGGGTTTTGAGCTGGCGGTGACGGCGGCCGAGGTGGTAGGGGTCTCCAGCAACTACCCGATCAGCCCCAAAGAGCACGGGGATGCTTTCCTTTTCGACAACCGCCACCTGTGGTTCCGCTCGCGGCGGCCCTACCACATCCTCCACATCCGTCACCTCGCGGTGCAGGCCATCCGCAACTATTTTGATAGTCGCGGCTATCTGCTACTGGATTCGCCGATCTTCACCCCGGCCGCTTGCGAGGGTACCTCCACCCTGTTCGAGACGGAGTATTTCGGGAAAAAAGCCTACCTTTCCCAGTCCGGGCAGCTCTACCAGGAGGCGGGGGCCACGGCCTTTGGCAAGACCTACTGCTTCGGCCCCACCTTCCGCGCCGAAAAGTCAGGCACCCGGCGGCACTTGACAGAATTCTGGATGGTGGAGCCCGAGCTGACCTGGGTGGGTCTGGACGACATCATGGACCTCTGCGAAGATTTTCTGGTCGAGGTGGTGGGTCATATTTTGAAGCACGGCCGCCCTCATCTGGAGGCGCTGGAACGGGATATTTCCGCGCTGGAACGGGTCCAAAAGCCCTTTCCCCGCATGTCCTACGACGATGCCTGTGCACAGCTGGCCGAGCTGGGCCATCCCGTGGACCCCGAGGACGACTTCGGCTCCCCCCACGAGACGACGCTCACCAAGCAATATGACCGTCCGATCCTGGTACATCGCTATCCATCCGCGGTCAAAGCCTTCTACATGAAGGGGGACCCCGAGAACCTCCTGCGTGCGCTGGGGGTGGATGTGCTTGCACCGGAGGGCTACGGCGAGATCATCGGCGGGGGTGTGCGCGAGGACAGCCTGGAGGTGCTGGAGCACAAGATCGAGGAACATCAGCTTCCTAAGGAGGCTTTTGAGTGGTATCTGGACCTGCGTCGCTACGGAACGGTGCCCCACGGCGGTTTTGGTCTGGGCCTGGAGCGTCTGGTCACCTGGGTCTGCGGCATCCACCATGTCCGCGAAACCGTCCCTTTCCCGCGCACCATCGACCGGGTCACCCCATGAGCGTCCTCCTCCTCCCCCTCCTCTGGGGCTGCGCCTCTGAAGAGATCCACTGGGCGGTGAACAGCATGTCCTTGGAGCCCAGCTCCAGGGGCGTGACCGGCACGCAGACATGGTCTTTCTTCACTGAGAATTGGGAAAAAAACCGAGCGGAAAAGACTTTTGCCTGCGCACGGACGCAGCGGGTGGAGGGCAACACCAGCACCGAGCTGGAGGGCTGCGAGGGCTGCCTGGCCTCCTACACCCTGGCCATCACCGAGATCGAGACCGACTGCACCGGCGACGAGGCCACCGCGAAGGGTTTTGCGGCCGAGCTTCAGGTCGCTATCGGTGATGTTCCTTCAGAATTGGAAGACCTGAACCCTCAGGGGGATCGCAGCCTGGGCTGGTACCTGTCGCTGGATGGCGAGAGCTACGAAGCCTGGGGTTTTGCCTATTTTGAGGAATTGGACTTTGAGAATGGCGGAAGAGGGCTTCCCGGCTGGACTTCTGGCCAGGTCTACAGCCTCAGCCCTGCGGTGGCGCTGGAGCTTTGACACCCCAACCCTGACATTTCTGCCCTGGATCGGCGGCGAAGGCTGACATGGGTGTCCCGGTTGTCAGGGGGGGAGGGCGGGGCTACCCTGAGTGTGTGGAAGGGAGAAGGTCATGGTCGCACTGCTTCTGCTGGTTGGCTGCGCGGAGTACGCCATGATGGGCAGCAAGGATGGCATGCCCGAGGGTGCCAGCTTTGACGATACCGCCGCCTATGACTCGGCGGCTCCAGAAGAGCAGTTGATCCCTGGCTATTTTGCCCTTCGTGCCGAGCTGGAGGTGGATGCCGCAGGGGCACTCTCGGCCCGGAGCCTGACGGTCGAAGTGGTGGCGGAGGATGGCGTGGAGCTGATGTGCAGCTTCTCTCCTACACTTTCCTGGCAGGCGCTGACTGCGCCGAGTGGGGAGCCCGTCTACCTCTGGGGGCGGACGGCGGTGGCCTCTATGGACGCCTGCGCGACCATGCCCGACTGGTTGGCGGTGGGCATCGGCGAGCTGGGACCGGATGCCCGCGCCCGCCTCGGGGCGGTGGGGCTGGATCAGGCAGCGGCTGCGCTCTACGGGGCCTATGTCCAACTTCCCGGTGGATCCGTCGAGCTTTTTGGCTATGCGGGCACCTCGGACGGTCTGGTCGGCATCGGCGAAGCGGGCACCACCCCTGTGGCAGGGGTCTACAGCCTCCAGCCGCTCTACCTCCTGGCCCTGCCCGCGGCGGATTGATTCCCCTTTTTCCTTGTCGGAGCGCCAGAAACACGTTAGCGGGCATCCCCGCCGAGCCTGACCTTTATGGAGCTTCTTCCTTTGCGACTGGTGCAGCAGACCCTTCGCATGTCGGGGGCCGGGCACAGCTACCTCAAGCAGCTCTGCCTCCCCGAAGCGCAGCTGCTGCGTGAGGATCTGGGGAACCGCCTGGATCCGCTGCCTCCGGTGCTCCAGGATCGCTACAGCGAGATGTTGGTTTCGCTGGATAATCGGAAGTTTTTTCAGGCTTTTGCGGAGATCTCTGTTCTGGGTTCTCTCCAGGAGGCAGGCTGGACCGTCCGGGGTTGGGCGTCGCCCTACCTCCAGGTGGAACACCCCACCCGCGGCAGCCACTGCCTTTCGGTGCTGGCTTTTCTGCAGCAGCGCCGTGCGGGGGGAGAGGAGGGCCTACACCAGCGCCTCGTGGAGTCTCTGGGCCGGGTGAGCGCCCGCCACCGTTTTGCGGTGCTGGTGCGGCGCTGGCTGCCGCCGGACCTGGATCCCGAGCCGGTACGTCGTGCGCTGGAGCTGTGGCTGGCGCAGGTCTCTCACGGCCAGTGGCAGGGCCGCTACGCCACCTATGAGGACGAACGTCTGGCCCTGGAGTTCTGCCTGACCGGCGAGCCGGTGGAGGCGGGCCAGAGTGCCCTGGCCTTCTCCATGGGCCCTTTCTACGGCCACCGCACCATGGAGGCCATGGAGCCCCGGGTGGTGGCCGAGCTG
>CAITDR010000245.1 GCA_903891165.1 uncultured Pseudomonadota bacterium | reverse complement strand
CGGCCCTGTGCGAGGTTCTGACGGAGACCGCCACCCTTTTCCCCGGAACGAACCTGCGCCTCATCTACGCGGTCGAAGGCACCCCCTCCGGCGGCCCCGCTGCCACATGACAGAGGGGGGATGTCAGGAGGTCTGGATTCCCTTCCCCCGCAGCCGCGTTTTTGATGCTCTGGCCGATGTTCAGGCCCGCGTGCAGTGGTGGGGTCCCGATGGCTTCACCAGCACCTCCCTGGAATGTGACCCGCAGCCGGGGGGCATCTGGCGGGTGGTCCTGCATGGGCCCGATGGCACCGACTATCCGAATGTGTACCGCTTTCTGGAGCTTCATCGACCGGAAAAGATGGTGATCGAGCACCCGGACCCGGCGCACTGGTTTGAGCTTTGCATCCGCTGTGACGAGGCCCCGGGCGGCACCCTTCTGAGCTGGCGCCAACGCTTTAATTCCGAGGAACACTTCGCGGCGATCCGGGAATTTGTCGCGGCGGCAAATGAGCAGGTGTTGGCACGCTTGGAGGCGGTGGTGGCGAGCGGGGGCTGAGGCGGAATTCGCCTTCCCATCACGACGGGCCGCGTGGTACCATGACCGAAAGGGCGCCGTGAGGTGCCTGATCGCCCCCGGAGCCCCCCATGCCCTTCCCCGAGCTGCTCGCCCGCCAGGTCCGCCACCTCCGTATGATCGCGCTGGTTGGCGCGACCGGCTGCCCCACCTCCGAGAAGGCGATCTGTGAAAACGGAACTCCTCCCGAGGGTTTTGAGCTGGTGCAGGGCTATGTGACGGTGCCGGTCGGCACCGCCTGCCCGGAGGCCGCCACTCTTTCCACACTGAACACAATCGACTGTTGCCCGGTGTACAATTTCGAAGGCCCCATCTGCAGCTTCGACTATGTCACCGCCAACCAGGAGGAGGTGGTCAGCGACTTTGGCGGCACCTTTTTTCAGAATGCAACGGCGGAAACGGAAAATCCCGTGGATGTCTGCTTCTACGAGGCTCTTTTTGAGAACACCGGCGTCTGCTGTGGCCGCCCACTTCTGCAGGAGGGCATCGCTCAGGTCGCCGAAAGCCGACGTTCTCCAAAGGGAAGGGCCCGCTGTGTGGTCAGCGGCCGCTACTGGGCCCAGGTGGCGCTTCTGGAACACGCCTCCATCGCCTCTTTTGCCCGTTGTAGTTTGGAATTGATGAAGTGGGGGGCGCCGCTTCACCTGCTCCATGCCACCCAGAAGGCAGGGATGGACGAGGTGGGTCATGCCCAGATTACCCGGGTCCTCGCCGAGCGACTTTTGGGCGAGCGCCTGGACTTTGGCGAGCTGAAGCTGGGAAACTCGGTAGATTTGTCAGCCTCCCGCGCGGATTTTGCGGAAGCGGTGCTGAGGGAAGGGGCTATCGGGGAGAGCCTTGCGGCGCTGGATGCTGCGGCGCGATTGCAGAATTGTACGGACCGCGAAACACGCGGGGTGCTGGAACAGATCCTGAAGGACGAGGCGGAACATGCTGAGCTGGCCTGGGCGATCCTGAAGTGGCTGGTCGAGGAAGATCGGGCGCTCCTTCCCCGGCTGGCGCAGGTGATGGCGGAAGAGCAGGCCAAGGGAAGGCGGGGGGAGGGGAGCCCGGTGCCGCCGGGCTTTGGCCTCCTCGATTCGACAACCCAACAAACAGTTTTTGAGGAGGGCTGGGAGCGGGTCCTTCTCCCCGCCTTTGCCGAGCTGGG
>CAITDR010000244.1 GCA_903891165.1 uncultured Pseudomonadota bacterium | reverse complement strand
TACCACCGGCACCCGAGCAAGGGCCGCCAACAGCCAGGGTCCCGACGGCAGACACACGGGGGCCCCAAAAAAATCAACTTCTACCCAACGTTCATCCACCAGGCGATCCGCATGCATGGCGATGATACTGCCGTCCCGCAGGCTGCGGAGCACCGAGAGCGTGGAGAAACCTTCCGTCCCGTTCACCGCAATAATCTCCGGCTTCCAGGTGTCCGGCAGCTGCGAGAAGATGGCGCGCCCGTGATCCCCCTCTGCCTCAAAACGTAGGATCTTGACCCGACGCACCTTATCGGCTTTCCCCGTACCTGAGTGGATGATCTCGATGTTCCCGTGGTGCGACGACAGCAGGATTGCCCCTCCCGGCTGAGCAAAAACCTCGCGGAGATGTTCCAATCCCTCGTAGCGATACCGGAATTGCATGGGGCCTTTCATAAGAAAAGCCAAACGATCGATCAGCGCGATTGCAAAACTGCGATACAGACGCCATGTGGCCTTCCGCCACGGTACATCGGGCAACACCCGCTCAAAATAGGCGCGCAACCCCGGTGAAGGACCCTTCAACAGGTAGAATGCTGCGGTGAGGGAGGCCACCCCATAGGCCCACCGGCGTCCCAGGATGGAGAGCACAGTAAGAACCAGCTTCCAACCAAGGGCATTCCCGCCTGAACGCCCTGTCCATTCCGCCATCCCTACTCCGGAAGAGGTCCACCGAGGTCATCCACCGCGTGCATATAACCGCTCGGGGGGGTGGAGAGGACCCAGCGGGGGGCTCCATCCGCATCGACCTCGGTAATTCCGCCGGACCTTCCATAAAAAACGAAGTTTGTCCCATCGGCAGAGGGTGCCGAGTTCCCAAGAACATTGTTCTTGGTCCTGCCATCCGAATAGCTCCAGGATTCGCGGAATTGACCAGCGGCACTATCAATTTCGTAGCTGACCCCCCGAGAACTCCGTCCCTGGATCGGATCGTTGTCGAAGAGGTAGAGCTGGTCCCCCACCAGCAGCGGACCATGGGGGGTTCCCACCCAGTCCCCTTCCGTCAGGCTCAGGGCACCGGGGCTGTCGCCCACCGACCAAAGCGGCTGACCCTCGCGGTCGATGGCCCACACACAGTTCTGGATTTTTGAGCTGATCAAAAAGAGCTGACGCTCCTCGTTCCAGCTCAGACCATTGGCGTGGGCGACGTCCAGACCCGCATCGTAGAAGCCGTCGTCCTGGGGGGCGCGGTTCAGCTCAATGTCCCAGGTGCTCCAGATCGCCAGCTCCATTCCTTCGGGGTTCCGGCGGATCAGCGCGTCTCCCACCCATATCTTCCCGTCTGGACCCGGGCGGGTATCGCGATCCAGATAGTACAGGTCGCCGTCGAGGAAGACAAAATCGTGGTGGGCGCCCGGCAGCACCAGCTCCTCGACCAGATTGCCGGAAAGGTCTACGCCGGTCAGGCGATCCTGTCCCGAGTCGGCCCGGTCAAAAGCCATCCGGTACACCACCCCATCCACTACCCGAACCTGGGAGTGCTCCATCCGGGAAAGGTCATCTCCATGTTCCCAAATCACCCGACCAGCGCGGTCGCTGATTGCCG
>CAITDR010000243.1 GCA_903891165.1 uncultured Pseudomonadota bacterium | reverse complement strand
GGCCGGCATACATCACCACCACCCGGTCGCAGGTCTCGGCGATGACCCCCAGATCATGGGTGATCAGGAGCACCGCCATTCCATTTGCCGCCTGGAGATCCTTGAGCAAGGTCAGGATCTGAGCCTGAATCGTCACATCCAAGGCTGTGGTCGGCTCATCCGCAATCAGCAGATCGGGCTCGCAGGCCAGGGCCATGGCGATCATCACGCGCTGCTTCATGCCGCCCGAGAGCTGGTGGGGGTACTCCTCGATGCGCGACTCAGCGGCGGGGATCCCCACCTTTCGCAGCATCTCCAGGGCGATGGCATAGGCCTCCTCCGGCTCCTTGCCCTGGTGCAACATCACCGCTTCCATGATCTGGTCGCCCACGGAATAGACCGGATTGAGCGAGGTCATTGGCTCCTGAAAGATCACCGAGATCTCGTTTCCACGGACCTTCCGAAGCTCCTTCATCGGAAGTTTGGTCAGATCCCGACCTTTGAAGAGTATCTTTCCGCCGACGATCTTTCCGGGTGGCTCGGGAATCAGCCGGAGGATGCTCATGGACATCACCGACTTGCCGCAGCCGGACTCGCCCACCACGCCCAGGGTTTCGCCCCGGCGGATCTGAAAGCTGACGCCATCCACCGAAGGGAGTACCCCCGCATCGGTGAAAAAGTGGGTTTGGAGGTTCTGAATATCGAGGAGTGGCTCCATCTTACCTCCGCAGCTTGGGGTCGAGCGCGTCGCGGAAGCCCTCGCCTACCAGGTTCAACAGGCTGACCGTGGCAAAGATCGCAAAGCCGGGCGCCAGAATCAGCGGCCAGGAGCCAGTCTGCCGCCCGGTGGACAGAATCTGTCCCCAGGAGGGCACGGTGATATCCCCTAGTCCCAGAAAGCTCATCGTCGATTCAATCAGGATGGCAGATGCGACGCCGAAGGTGGCGCTGACCAGCACCGGTCCCAGGGCATTGGGCAGGATCTCTTCAAAAATGATGGACGCCCGGGAGAAACCGGCGGCGCGGGCAGCGGCCACAAAATCCAGCTCTCGCAACCTCAAAAATTCCGCGCGCACCAGGCGCGCCGGACCGGTCCAGGCCACCGCCGCGATGATCAGCATGATATGGAAGATCGAGCGGTTTTCGATGAAGGAGGCCACGGTGAGCACCAAAAACATCGAGGGGATGCAGATCACCACCTCCACCAGCCGCATCAAGAGGTTGTCGATACGTCCGCCAAAGAAGCCGGCAATTGCGCCGACGGCCGTCCCGAAGCTGATGTACAGGGCCACCGCAAAGAGACCCACGGTCAGCGAGACCCGGGTGCCGTAGAGCATCCGCGCAAAAACATCACAGCCGGCAGAGTCGGTACCCAGGGGGTGTTCAAGCGAAGGAACGGCATTGGCGGCGGTGATATCGCCATCGCGGTAGGAGTAGGGCAGGGGAGGATAGATCGCGATGACCTCCTGCCCACTGGCCTCCAGGGTTGCCTGTATCGTGGGATACACCTTCTTTACATCCTGGCTTGGAAAGGCGAGGATCGCAGCGAGGCTCCCCAGCCACAGGCCGGTGGCCAATAGCAGGGCACGGCTACGCGCACGCTCACGGGGCGCGCGGGCTTGCCCCCGGCTGCGCAGGAAGACGAACAAAAATCCCGCCGCAAAAAAACTACCGGGAAAGAGCAGACTATTGAAGAAAATGTCGATGGCATTTTCAAAGAAATTGCGGTCGTAAAGACTATACAGCCAGGGCGAAGACCAGCCGTCGCCGTCTTTCCAGACAAAGGGCTTGTTCGAGACGAAGATCGGCGCGTAGATCGCGATCAACATCAGAATGCCCACCCCGCCTAGGGAGCGGAAGGCGAGGCGCCGCTTCTGGAACTGCCCCCAGACGATCTCGTACCAGAGCGGATCTTCCATTTTTTCAGCTTCAGTCAAGGCTGATCCTCGGATCCACAAGGGCGTAAGAGAGGTCAGAGATCAGGATGCCCACCTGGGTGAGCAGGCTGGAGGCCAACAACACCGCCATCACGACGTTGTAGTCCCGCTGGTTGATCGCGTCGATCAGAAAAGTACCCATGCCGGGGATGTTGAACACCACCTCGATGACCACACTGCCGGAGACCAGCACCGGCAGCAGGCCGCCCAACAGGGTAAGGATGGGGATCATCCCGTTTCGAACGGCATGTTTGATGATCACCACCGGCTCGGAAAGTCCCTTGGCCCGCGCCGTGCGGATGTAGTCGGCACGGATCACGTCAATCACCCCGGTGCGCGCGTAGCGGGACAGGGCGGCCAGGGCCACCGACGTGGAGGTGGCCACCGGCATGGCGATATGCCAGAGGATGTCTACCAGCTGGCCGAGCGTCGTCTGCGGTGGGTCATCGGAATTATAAAAACCACCGGTGGGAAAGATCTCCAGGGGAGTACCCTGGGAGAGCAGCTTCAGCAGCACCGTACCGGTGAAAAAGGTCGGCAAACTGTAGAGGACAAAAAGAGCTACGGTGCTGACATTGTCGGCCGTGGAGCCCGGGCGCACCGCCGAGTAGACCCCTAAGGGCACGGCCAGGGTATAGGCCAACAGAATACTTAAAAGCGACAGGGAGATTGAATATTTGATGCGGCCCAGCAATTGCGGCAGCACCGGCTCGTGGTTCACCACCGAGATGCCCAGATCCAGGTTCAAGAGCTTGTGCCAGTAGGCGGCAAAGCGTGTATCCAGGAAGAAGGAGGATAGTTTTTCGCTTCCTTCAAACTCGTAGTCTGCGTGGTTGGCCTCCCACCAGCCCTGCCAAAGGGGCGTGATCCGCACCAGACAGGGCTCCACCTCCTCGTTGTCTCCGCACTTCCACTCGCGAAACTCCCGGTTGAAGGCATCCAATGTGTGATTGGCCCGCGTCACTTCCTCCGCACCCGCCGAGCTCTCCGACAACAACGGCTTTTTGGCGGACAGCACGATTGTATCCGCCGCTACTTTTCTCAATGCAGGGCTTTGATCCTGAAGGATCAGGGCCACCAAGTGACGGACCAGATAAAAGCCGCCATCCTCCAGGGCCTCCCGCGCCGCCACCCGATCCGCCGGGGTGGGGTCACCTTCCAGGCCATAGGCATCGCTCAACAGGCGCCGCACCTCGCCCTGGTCCATCCAGGAGCGGGTATTCAGAAGAATAGGTTTATCCAGCGCAAACTGCTGCTTGAACAGCATCACGCTCTCGCTGGTCACCTCGGTCTTCCCACTCTGTCCGCTCTCCGCCCCCCCTCGCTCGCCTGGTCGGCCAGGCGCGAGGTTCAGGAGCAGAAATACCAGCAGCGAGATGAGGAAGAACACCGGTACCATCAACAGAATGCGACGCAGGGTGTACTGCAGCATCCGCTACTCCCGCGGCTGGTTGAAGGAGAAGTAGCGCAGATCCCGGTAGGGGTAGAGCACGGTGAACAGAGGGTTCACATAGTCCCAGTACAGTACCGGCCGTTTCCGGGCGTAGAAGAAGGAATAGGGCTGCTCCTCGGCCACCAGACGATGGAAAGCCTGGCAATAGCCGGCACGTTTTTCCGGGTCCTGCTCCTGCCGGTGGGCGTCGATCAGACGATCGGCCTCCGCGTTCTTGAAGCCGATATAGTTTGAGGATGCAGGCTGATCGGCGGTGGAGGAATGCCAAATCGGCTTCAGATCGATGTCCCAGTCCGGGACCCAGGCGCCGGTGTAGGCATCAAAGTCGCGCGACTCCTGCTGTTTCAGCTGGGCCGACCACTCCAGGGGCAGGGGGTTCAGCTTGATGCCCACCTGGAGCAGATCCTCGCGATAGATACGGGCCAAGGTCTCATATTCGGAAGAACCTCCGTACATGAGCAGGGAGAACTCAAAGGGCGTCTTCTTGCCCTTGATCACCTTGTCGCGGATGCCGTCGCCGTCGGTATCGGTCCAGCCCGCCTCTTCCAACAGCTTTTTCGCCTGCTCCAGGTCGAAGGGTAGAGGCGCAATACTCTGGTCATAGCAGGGATTTTTCTTCACGTAGGGTCCGCTGACAACCTCTCCGAGGCCCCCGAACACATTCTCCACCAGGGCTTCCCGGTTGAAGGCCAGCGTCATCGCGGTGCGGACACGTTTGTCCTCGAAGAAGGGACGACGCTGGTTCCAGCCGATGTAGAAGTAGGACAATTCATCGTGGAAGCCGATCTTCAGGCCCTTCTCTCCCAGGTAGGGCTCCTTGCCCTTCAGCTCGGAGACATACTGCTGCGGCATCACCTGGGTGTAGTCGATCTGGCCGGTCTTCAGGTAGCGCAGCCAGGCCTGCGGGTCCTTCAGCATCACCATCTCGATGCGGTCGAAGGGGGCGGGCTGGGCGCAGTCCCAGTAGTTTGGATTCCGTTCCAGCTTGATCTTCACACCTGTTTCCCAGGAAACAAACTGGTAGGGCCCTACACCAATGGCTTTCTGGTTGTACCAGTGGGCGTTCAGCTTCTCGCCCCAATTGGTGTCGTCAAACTTCTGGCCGTTCTCGTCGTAGAGGTACAACCAGCGCGGCATGGGCGTGTTGTCCACCACCAGGCCGAAGTTCACGTACAAGCGCTCCTTGAAGGTGACTTTAAAGCTGTAGGTGTCCAGCACCTCCACCTTGTCCAG
This sequence comes from uncultured Pseudomonadota bacterium, assembly GCA_903891165.1. Taxonomy (GTDB): domain Bacteria; phylum Myxococcota_A; class UBA796; order UBA796; family SXON01; genus CAITDR01. The sequence continues at coordinate 4,388 of CAITDR010000243.1, read as the reverse complement.
GTGCGAGTAGGCCGAGCGCCCCGCGGCTGCACGTCCACCCACCTGCACGTTCTGGTAGATGTCGAAGGTGAACTTGAAGTCTTCGGCGGTGACTTCGTGGTCCACGTTGGCCCAGGCGTAGCGCGGATCGTTCAGGTCCACCGCCAGCTTCTGCCACTTCACACCCTTGCGCAGCTTGACCACATAGGAGAGCCCCTCATCGTCGGTGGTCACCGAGGTGGCCAGGGCGGCGTTCCAGCGGTCGGGATCGTCCACATCACGCTGGGCCAGGGTGTTGGAGACATAGAGGTAGATCTCGTGGACATCCGCCGCGTTTTTGGAGGCCATATAGTTCAGGCCCGGCGGATCCTGGGCGGTCTGCCGGCGTAATGTTCCCCCCAACTGGGCGTTGGCGGGAAAATCCTTGGGCCGGCGCCCCGGCTTCAGGAGGTTGCCGGGGGCGGCCAGATCACGCTCCACTTCGGGATCGGTGGGGCAGGTGGGGGAGGAGGCGGCGGCGGTCTGGCCAGCGTTGTTGTCTGACCGGGCCGCAATGCTGGGGCCACCACTCTGGCGCAGCTCGGCCACCTTGTTCTCCAGGTTGTGGAGCTGGACGGTATTGAGCACCGCCAGCAGCACCAGCAGGCCCAAGGTCAGGTAGACAAAGGTGGATTGTGCCAGCCGGTTCATTCAGTCCCCACAGTGCAGCTAAGGATACGTGGTGGTGGCGCCGCGGGCAAGGTCGTAAAGCCTATGCGGTCGCTCTCCACTTCACAAAGCGTATTTTTTCCCGACTACTGGGGCGATTGCGGCACTGAATGAAGCTTCATTCAGTGCCGCACTGGCGCGGCGACTACTCGCCGGTGCCCAGGAACAGGTAGCTGCCCCCGAAGGTGTTGGCGCCCACGCGGGTGTTGGAGCCCGCCAGGAAGTCGTCGAAGAGGTCGCCGTTCACATCGCCGACTCCAGCCAGGGAGACTCCGAGGGCCTCAAAGGAGGTGATTCCGGCGAAGATCGCGCCGTTGCTGGTGTAGGAGATCGCACCGGAGCCGGTGGGTCCGTAGACCAGGCCCACCGCACCGGAGCCCTGGATGGCGGTGCTGGCATCCACCCCGGTAGCGGCGACCAGGAAGTCCCCGTAGCCGTTGGAGTCGATGTCGCCCGCGTAGGCCAGGGTGCGCCCGGCGAAGTCCGATGCAGCCGTCCCCGACAGCGATGCCCAGGCCGCGCTGATCGCCAGGGTTCCGCCACCGCTGTTGTCTCCGAGGAAGAGGAAGGCGGTGCCGGCATCGGTGGCGGTGCTGTCGCGCTTGTGGGCGGCCACCACCAGATCGTCGAAGCCGTCGCCGTCGTTGTCCCCGGCGCCGCAGAGTGCGTTGCCTAGCTCATCCGATGCAGCGGCGCCGTTGATGGTGATGTCGGCGTCGGTCACTCCAAGCGCCCCCGAGAGCGGGCCGAAGTAGATGTAGGCCTCGCCCGCGGAGCTGCTCAGGTAGGGGGCGCCCACGGCCACGTCCATCGTTCCGTCGCCGTTGAAGTCAAAGTTCCCGGCGATGGCCGACCCCAGCTTGCCACTGGTGGTGGTGCCGCTGATGGTGGCGATATAGGAACCGGAGCCGACGGTGTAGGAGCCGGTCGCCGCGGCGGCCGAGTAGATGGCAGCCCGGCCTACGTCAGTGACGGCACCCGCGCCGTCGTGTTGCGGGGCACCCGTCATCCAGTCTTCCTTCCCGTCCGCGTTCTGGTCACCCACAATAGCGAGGTTGGTCCCCACGTAGTCGGTGGCGCGGGCACCCTTGACGGTCACATAGGCAGAGCTCTGGTTGACGTAGGTGGTGATCGAGCCACGCACCAGGATGACCGAGCCCGCATCGGCCTGGGTGCCGTTGTCCGACTTGCGGATGCCGATCAGGAGCTCATCGTCGCCGTCGGCGTCGATGTCCGGCAGCAGGGCGACCGAGGAGCCCAGGGCGTCGCCCGCCACGGTGGAGCTGACCGCACCACTGGGGGAGGCCAGTCCTGCCGAGATACCGGCGGAAGAACCGTGGAAGATGTAGGCCCGGCCGGTGTTGGAGGTACCCGCGTTGTCGTAGCCCGGGGCACCCAGGACCACGTCCGCGAAGCCGTCGCCGTTGAGGTCCCCCCCGCCACCGACGGCGCCGCCCAGCTCGTCGCCAGAGGTGAGCCCGGTCCAGGTCTTGTGGGCACCCAGGGTGGTCTGGATACCTGCCCAGCGGCAGTCGTCTACCCCGTCGCAGTCGTTGTCCAGGCCATCTTCACAGTAGGCAGCCGTGGTGCCACCCTCCACAATAGAAGGATTGACGGTCGCTTCTGCGTCGTCACAGTCCGAGGACGAGGCTGCATAGCCCGCGGGCTGGCTGCATGCAGTGGTGGTGGCGTTGGTGCTACCCCAGGTGTCGGAGTCGGCGTCCACGTACCAGGTCTGGGCGTCCACCGCGCTGTTTTCGTCGGTGGTGCCGTTGCAGTTGTTGTCGATGCCGTCGCAGTACTCAGAGGCGCCGGGGCTCACCGAGGCGCTGCTGTCGTTGCAGTCCGTCGCAGTAGCGTATGCGTTTGCCGGCTGGGTACAGGCCAGGGTGGTGGTGTTGCCACCGTAGCCATCGCCGTCGCCATCCACAAACCAACTTGACGCGTCAAGAGCAGTGTTCTCGTCGATACCGCCGGTGCAGTTGTTGTCCAGGCCGTCGCAATATTCGTCCGCACCGGGGCTGATGCCCGCGTCGTTGTCGTTGCAATCGGTGGAGGTGGCAGTGGTCCCGGCGGGCTGGTTGCAAGCGCGGGTGGTGGTGGCGCCGCCGTAGCTGTCGTTGTCGGCGTCCACATACCAGGCAGGAGCGTCTACAGCGCTGTTTTCATCAACGCTGCCATCGCAGTTGTTGTCGGTGCCGTCGCAATATTCGCTGTTGCCGGGGTAGGCATTGGCGTCGCTGTCGTCGCAGTCGGAGGCATCCGCACCGTAGCCCGCGGGGGCCGAGCAGGCCTGCGTGCTCACGGAGGCGTCGCCAAAGCTGTCGCCATCGGCGTCCGCATACCAGACGGTTTCGCCGGTGGACCCGGCTTCGTCGATGGCGCTGTCGCAGTTGTTGTCGTAGCCGTCGCAGGCCTCCACGTTGCCGGGGAAGGTATTGACCTGCGCATCGTTACAATCGGTATTGTCTGCTACCGTTCCCAACAGTGCAAGGCAGGACGGGATCGCAGTGCCGGCCCCGTAGCCGTCGCCGTCCCCGTCCAGGTACCAGAGGGAGGCATCGACCGCGTTGTCATCCACGGTGCTGTTACAGTCGTTGTCGATGCCGTCACAGACTTCCAAGGCGTCGGGAGAGGTGGCGGCGTCGCCATCGTTGCAGTCATCGGCATTGCCGACGTAGCCGGTAGGGGCGGAGCAGGCGGTCTGAGCGCCGGCGGCATCCCCGTAGCCATCGGCGTCGGCATCCATGAACCATGCGGGCGCGTCGGCGGCGCTGTCCTCGTCCGTCGTGCCATCGCAGTTGTCATCGAAGCCGTTGCAGTACTCAGTTGCAAAGGGGTAGATGCTGTTGTTGCTATCGTCGCAGTCGCTGCCGTCGGGCACATAGCCGGCGGGAGCGGCGCAGGCCTGCACCGCGCTGTTGACGTCGCCGTAGCCGTCGGTGTCGGCGTCCAGATACCAGAGGCTTCCGTCGATCGCGCTGTTGTCGTCTACGGTACCGTCACAGTTGTTATCCAGTCCGTCACAGTATTCATCGGCGAGCGGGTTGATAGTCACGTCTGCGTCATTGCAGTCGGTGCCGTCGGCTACTGAGCCGGCAATTGGGCTGCAGGAGACCTGCGGCTGGGCGGAGGCGTCCCCGTAGCCGTCGGCGTCGGCATCGGGATACCATTGGCTACCGGCGCCATCATCGACGACGCCGTTACAGTCGTTGTCCACGTTGTCGCAGGCGTCGGGTGCGGTGGGGTAGGTGCTTGCGTCAGCATCGTTGCAGTCGGTGCTGTCGGCGCTGGCGCCGGTGGGGAGCGCGCAGGCCTCGACGGTGGCGTTGAGGTCTCCGTAGCCATCGGCATCGGCGTCGACGTACCAGGTAGAGGTCGGCCCCACGGCGGGATCGCTGTCGTCGCAGTCCTGGCAAGCCGCAAAACCGTCGTTGTCCCCGTCGGTGCTGCCCGAGGAGCCGTCGCAATTGTAGTCGTTGGGATCGGTGCAGTCCGACTCGACCACGGCGGGATTGTAGGCGGGATCGGCGTCGTTGCAGTCGTCGGCCACGGCCACGGTGCCCGCAGGCTGGGTGCAGGCGTTCACGGCGGTAGCGGGATCGCCATAGCCGTCGGCATCCGCGTCGAGATAGAATGGGAGCAGGTACAGCCCTTCGTCCCAGGCGCCGTCGCAGTTGTTGTCCCGGCCATCACACGCT
>CAITDR010000242.1 GCA_903891165.1 uncultured Pseudomonadota bacterium | reverse complement strand
GTCACTGCCCCCCATAAGAACCTGCCCGAAGGGGCACTACCAGACCCACCAACGGTGAGCCCCCAGCTCCTCCCCCTCTCCAAAAGCTTCCTCTAAGCAGGAAAGAGTTGACGTCTCCACTGGACAGCGCCCGTCTGCATGTACCACCAGACTGTGGACCCCCAGGCCCCGGAGGAAGCGTGAAAGCTCCGCGGGACAGGTGGGGCTGGCAAAGGCACGCTGGAGCGCCCCCAGGTGCGGGCTGGTGCGCCCGTAGGCCTCCGGTCCCAGCCGCAGGCTGTGGAGCAGCGGGCGATCGTGAACCAGGCCTTGGAGGGCATAATGGTAGGGGCCGGGTGCGCAAGCCGAGCCCACCAGGGGCAGATCCAGGAGCGGGCCGCTGCCACCGGAGAGCCTTTCGGCGTAGGGCTCAGCCCGCAGCTCCAGGGCCGGCAGCGGCAGGGGCCGGGTGCGGAGCAGGCCCACCTCGGCCCAGCACAGCGCCAAAATACCGATTGAATAGAAGGAGTTCCGACCCAAAGGTGCAAGTAAAATCGAGAGTCCGACCACCGCCCCAAGCGCCATCCGATAGGCGTGGGCACTGCGCCCCAGCTCCGGGGAAAGTTTCGATAGAAGGCCGGTAGGTGTGGGAATGGAGAAGGCTCCCAGGTCCATCTGGCTTCCGAGCGCGCAGGCGGAAAAAAAGAGCACCAGGATCATCCATCTCCGGGCTCCATTTTTCCATAAACTCAGTATGGCCAGCGCTATCGGCAGCATCCCCAACGCCGCACTGTGCACCACCTGCGGTCCCGTCCCCGAGGGAATCATCGCCCTTCCCAGGAGATCTTTCCAAGAAGCCGCCTCGAACTGCCACGCCGCGATGGCACCTTGGGCCACTCCCTTGGGCGCAAAAAGGGAGGCCACCCCCCCCGCGGCGGGAGCATGGTAGCGATGGATGAGGAGCGCCGAGAGTCCAATCCCCACGCCGATGATAGACCAACGCCCCAGCCACCCGAGTGTCCCTCCCTCCCGACGAAAGAGGCCCACCAGCGGCAGACCGAGCAGCCCGACCAGCGCCACATGGGGTGCCGCCAGCCCGAAAAGTAGACAAAGAAGGCCGGGAAACAGCAAGCGAGGCCCCCCCAAGGAGGCTGCCCAGATTGCCGAAGCCCAGAGGATCGCCACTCCTCCCGGATAAGACTGCTCGATCTGCCCATTGGCCAGGGTATTAAAAGTCCAGTGGTTCCAGGCCAGCAAGCCTGCCAATGTGGCCGCAGGCCAGGGCTCCAGACGCAGTTGGCGCGCCAGAGCCAGCCCCCCCAGGGCGTTCAGAAGGGGCGTCAGCCAAAAAATGAGGTTGAAGGTAAGGACTGGCCCCAGCAACGCCGCTACCGGAAGTGTAGGCCAAAGGAGCGGGCGGAAGGAGAGGCTGTCCGGCCAGCCCATCCGGTCGGTACTCAGCCAAAAAGGCAGCTGCTTGGCGGCGATTCCCATCGCCACCAGGTGCCCCTCCGTGAAGGCCGTCCAGGGAGCACGGTGCAGCGGGTCGCCAAGCGCAGAGCCGCCCAGCAGCAGTCCCCAGAAGAGGCTGGCGGTGAGCACCAAGCGGGTCGGGAGAGCGCGCAACACCACTTTCCGATAACATGCGAGGCAGCCGAGGAGCACGATGCCCACCTGGATCACCCTGGCCGACGGCAGCCGTCGGGGTCCTTACAACGATGCCCTGCTGCATGTGGGGACAGACGGACGTTGTACGCTGGTCCTACCTCAAGGCGCGGGCGTGCGCGGAGTGCATGCGACGATCACCCCCAACAACGGGCTGTGGAGTATCGCCCCCGGAGAGGCGGGAGCAGCAATATTTCTGGAAGAGGGTCCGGGAAGGGTTCGGAGGCTGTCTACCACCACGTCGCTCCGACCGGGCGACCGTGTACGCCTGGGCACGACCTCAGGTCCTACCTTAGCTCTGGACGATGGAACACAGGGAAAGCCGGTGATTGCCCCACCTGCCGCCATCCCACTGCAGACGCCAGGCATGGGAAGTGCCCCTACCTATAACAGCAGCCCCAGCCGCTCCGGCAGTCCTCGCAATCGGATGCCCACTGCCGACGCCCTCAGCGCCGAAATTGCGCGTCGAGCCGAGGTAGAAGCCATGCGGCAGGCGCCCGTGCAAGACGTGGCCCGCTTCTGGCACCGCTACCGCTCGGGCACCTTGATGCGGCCAGATGTGATAGTGGGGGCGGGGATCAGCATGCTGACCGCTCTGTGCGGACTGTGTGGAGGGGGCGGCGCTTCTTTCTGGTATGTCTGGCAGAAGTTCCTCCACGGCTGAGGCCTTCGTTTACTGCGAAAAAATCTACGCACCTCGGTGGCGGGAACCGACCCGCCGGTATAATATAGGGCTGGAGATCGGTATCCATGGCATTCCTCCTCGCGTTGGTGTTTGGTAGCTCCCTGGCCCTTGCCGATGAACCGGCAGTATCCTGTGCCCCCACAGCAGACGGGGCGGTGCAGGTCCAGGCGGTTGTTCCAGCCTCCGAGGCCAATATCCGGGCCTATCTGGACTCTGCAGTGCGCTGCGGAACGCTGGCCCCGGGTGTCCTGAAGGTCGAAGTGGTGGCCCCGCGCGGCTCGGGCTGCGAAGAGATTGTGACCACCACCAAAGTGCCGGGTTCCACCATGGACTATCGGTCCATGCGCTGCCGGACCTCCACCGGCTATAAAGATACCCTGATGGATTCCGAGACCATGCAGGACTTCTATGCGGTCTGGGATCTGCGGACCGTGGAAGGCGGTACTGAAGTTACGGTTAAGGTTAAGACCGTGCTTGATCTTCCGGTACCGACCTATCTGGTTAATGTAGGGTTGCAGTCCTCGCTGAAGGCGACCATGCTGAACCTGATCAGCGTCATGGGCGCCAAGTAGTTTTCGCGGCCTCCGTGTGCAACCGGCCGGCTTTCTGCTATTCTTGAGTCCTGGCCTCTGTCTGTTCCATAACCTCAGCGTCTCTGCCATTTTTTTGGTCGGTTGGCGCAGGAAGTGCTTCGTGGGGGGTGATGGGACGGACAGGGGCCGCTTTCCTGGCCAGGGAAGGGGCGGCCGGGAAGCTGCTTTCGTGATAGGGGGTGGGGATGCTTCCCGTCGTCGCTATCGTCGGACGGCCCAATGTGGGCAAGTCCACCCTGTTCAATCGTCTCACCGGTACCCGAAAAGCGCTGGTCCATGATCGGCCCGGTGTCACCCGGGATCGGAATTATGAAACTGCGGCATGGGAGGAACGCAGCTACCTCCTGATTGATACCGGAGGTTTTGATCACGCTCCTGGCGACCCGCTCTATGCAGCCATGCGTCGGCAGTCTGAGGCGGCCATGCTGGAGGCCGACGTGGTGGTCTTCCTGGTCGATCGGCAGTCGGGCATCACACCCGCCGATCAGGCCACCGCGGACCTGATCCGGGAAGTGGGAAAACCGGTGGTGGTCGCCGTAAATAAATGCGACGAACCCCAGCACGATGACGACATGCACGGCTTCTGGGAGCTGGGCTTTCCCGTGGTGGTGGGCGTCAGCGCCGAGCATAGCCGGGGCCTCTTTGAGCTGATGACGGCGGTCTGCCTACATTTTGCTCCGGCACCGGCGGAGGTGGAGGTAGAAGGAGAAATCCGCGTAGCGGTGCTGGGCAGGCCCAATGTGGGCAAGTCCACCCTTCTGAACTGCCTGATCGGCGAGGAACGCTATGTGGTGCACGACATGCCGGGCACCACCGTGGACGCCTCGGACACCGTCATCCACCACGAAGGGCAGGCCTTCCGCCTGGTGGACACTGCGGGAATCCGGCGGCGCTCGCGTATTTTTGACCGGGTAGAGGAGCTTGCCGTCAGCCTGGCGCTCCGCACGATCGAACGCTGCCATGTGGTGCTCTATGTGCTGGACGGCACGCAGCCCCCGGGCGAGCAGGATGCGCGGCTGGTGGGCATGGTACTGGAGCGCGGCCGGGCGATCGTGGTGGTGGTGAACAAGTGGGACGCCGTGCGGCAGATGGAGGAGCGGGGAGCTGCAAAAGTGGAGGAAGAGATTGCCTTCAAGATGCCGCATATCCCGTGGGCCCCCGTGTTGTTCACCTCGGCCTTGACCGGAAAGGGCACGCAGCGCGTCCTGACCGAAGTGCGCAAGGTCTATGGGGCCTTCGACTCGCGCATCTCCACCGCAAGGCTCAACGACTTCTTGAGAAGGGCGGTCCAAAGCTATCAACCGCCGATGTATCGGGGCAAGCCGGTCAAGCTGAACTACGTCACCCAGGTGCGGGTGCGCCCGCCTACCTTCTCCGTGTTCACCAACCAACCGGAGGGGGTGGGCGACAGCTACATGCGCTACCTCCAGAAAAAACTCCGGGAGGAATATGGTTTTGAGGGCACCCCGCTGGTGGTGCTCTTCCGGAAGAAGCGGCGCCTCTCCGAGGCCTCCACCCTGACTCCTGAGGAGGAGGGCGCGGAGGGATGGGAGGAATAAAGCGGCTTCTGGCTCGTCTGGAGACGGTACCGGCCGGTTCCGTCATGCTGGGCGCAGATGTGCTGGCGGTGGTGTTTCTCCTGGTTTGGGGGGGGCAACTCTGGCCCATGGGCGGCGGCGATGGCCTGCCCTTCTGGGCGACGATCACCGACAAGATGCTGTTCGGGCCAGACGCGGCGGCCTGGGCTGCCAATGCCCTCGCCTTTTTTGATGGGCGCTTTGCGGACCTGGATTTTCACCGCATGCCCACCTGGACGCTGGTCACCGCCGCGGGCATGTTGACCGGGCTGGATGTGGTACTGTCGGGTCATTTGGTGAATCACCTGATGCACCTGTTTTTGCCTGTGGTTTTGTATTTTTTAGGTTCTTTGGGGGGAAGTCGTGGGGCAGGCTTGGGCGCCGGAATGATGACGGCCACCACCTTACACACCATGAACACCTCTCAGGCTTTTGGTGTAGATACCAATATTTCGTTCTTTATTCCGTTTATGCTGATTTGTTGTCTGTGGACCGCCCGATACTGGCAGTTGGCGCTGCTGTCGGGGGGGGTGGCGGCGCTGACGTCGGCATCCCACTTTACGACGCTGCCCTATATACTCCCATCGATCATCCTGGTTCTCTTTGCGGGAAGGCCGGGATGGCGGCGCTGGGTCGGTTTTCTGCTCCACACGGCGACGGCGGCGGGTTGCCTCTACCTTATCTTCCAGGTATTTCCTTTCCCGGACAAAAATCAGCTTGCCATGGCGGTGCAGGAGGGGGCCAAGGCGGGCTCCACCACCGGCTACCATGATGCCAATTGGTCCTATATCCGGCAGATGATGGAGCAGAATTCCCAGACGGCGGCCAACAACGCCATCCGCTTGGTATTGAGCGCGGTGCGTCCGCTTTTTGTCCCATGGAATCTGGCCTTGGTGCTGCCGTGGATCGGCGTGGTCGGAACTTTTCTTCGGGTGCGCCTGCCGGAAGAGGCCCGGCATGGGCTGCTGTCGCCTTTTGACTGGAAGCTGGGTTTGAGCCTGATTTTGTGTCTGGGGCCGCTGCCCTTCCTCGCCATGGCGGATGCTCCGGAGCGCTACAGCTACAACATGCTTCCCATCGTGTTGCTGTTGTGTTGGCGGGGTGCGGGCTCGGTATTGGCAGGGCTGGACCTGCTCCTGCGTTGGCGTTTGCCGCGCTGGCCCGCGGGGCTATTGACGCTGGTGTTGGCAGTGGTAGTGGGTTGGAAGGCGAAGGAGGAAGCGGGAGGTCGCCTGGATCCAATGCCGCCGCCTTCCGACGCTCAGGCCGCCTATGCCATCGGATCCTCGCTGGCCTCGCTGTTGACTCCGGGGGGAGCTGTTGCCGTTCCCATACGGGAATCCGCCATTTTTGCGGGTCGGGTGTACTGTCCCAACTCCAATTGCCCCTACGGGACCACCGAGCTGGACTTCCGACGTTGTGTGTACTTGATGGAGAAGGAGTGTGGGGGGGAGGGGCCTTTGGCCTATGTGGCAGTGGAGCCGCCGGAGGGGCGAGAGATCCGCTCCGAAGGCCGAAAAGCGATGGATGCCTGGGTGGTTGGCCGCTGGCCCTCCGCTTCCACGGTGCGCTCTTTCGGCTACCATGCCGAGGTGATCCTGATCCCGCGGGAAGAGGCAAAAACGATGGTTCGACCAGATCAGGTGCGCACACCAACCGGTCCCGTGCCGCCGCCGCCCCGGTAGACCGGCCTACTCCAGCCGACGCGCAACCTCTTTGCGTAGACCCTCCACCAGATCTCCCACCCCGATCCGGGCGATTTCCGCCTGAGCCGAGGCCGGAACAGGGATGGCGGCCACCACCAGGGACCAGTAGCAGACCAGGGTTCCCTCCTGGATCGGCTTCAAAAGGTACGCACCGCGGATCTGCTCGAAGCGGGAACCTTCCGCCAACTCCCACCAGATATTCAGGCCACGGGCACAGCGATTCAGGCTGTACTCCACCAGCCCGATGGGGGAGGGGACGGCGTAGGCAACTTTGCTACAGTCCCCCTCCGAAGAGAGCAGCTCCGACCTGCTCAGGCGGGGAATCCATCCCGACATTCCGGCGTGGTCAGCCAATACCGCATAGACGGCCTCGACCGGGGCCGACACGCCAAACCAGGCGTAGAAGCCGCCACTGGGGCTGCGGCCACTCTCCACACTCTGCATCAGCGCCACCTCGGCCACTTTGGGGGCGGGGGCGTCGGGGAGGAGCAGCGGCAGGGGCATGGTCTCAGGATAACGCCTTGAAGCCTCGCCTGGGAATCCACGCGCGTGCTGGCGGCAGGATCGGCTCGCGGCGGTTAGCTCGTGGGGATGCGCCGCACGGAAAGCTACCTTCTGCCCTCCTCCTCCCCCGGAACCCGTCGGGAGCTGCTTGTACATCGCTATGGACTGCCAGGCGGGAAAAAGGCTGTGATCCAGGCATCCCTCCACGCCGATGAGCTGCCAGGAATCCTGGTGGCCCAACATCTGGGTGCGCTGTTGGAGCCTGCCGAGCTGCTGGGGGAGGTGGTCCTGGTTCCCTATGCCAACCCCATCGGTCTGTCCCAGGTGCAGGGCGGGAACATTCTCGGGCGTTATGACAATAATAGTCAGGAAAACTTTAACCGGCGCTTTGTTGATTTTATTCCCGCACTCAAAGAGCGGCTCCCTGGCCGGTTGGGTGCAGACGCCATCGTCAATGTACGACGTATGCGCGAGGAGATGATCAAGATCCTCGAAGAAAAAGCACCCATTGGCGAGCTGGAGAGCCTGCGCTGGTGGCTGCTACGTCTGTCAGTGGACGCCGACATCGTGCTGGACCTGCACTGCGACTTTGCGGCGGTCCTCCATATGTATTGCGGGACGCCTCTGGGTTGGGAGGGCTCAGATCTGGCCGCCGAGCTGGGGGTCCTGGCCAACCTCGTCGCGGAGGAGTCCGGCGGGAATCCCTTTGACGAAGCCCTTGGAGCACCCTGGTGGGCAATTGCACGCCATTTCCCTACCTTCCCTGTGCCTCCCGCCTGTTTTTCGGCGACCATCGAGCTGCGGGGGGAGGCCGATGTCAGCGACAGCCTTGCCGAGCAGGACGCGGCGGCTATCTTCCGTTTTCTTCAAAGACGAGGGCTGATCGCTGGCGATCCCGGGCCACTCCCGTCCTTACGCTGCGAGCCCAGCCCGCTGGAGGGGGTGCAGATGCTGCGCAGTCCTGCCACCGGTTTGTTGACTTGGAAGCTTCCTTTAGGTGCCCAGGTGCGAGCGGGCGAGGTGGTGGCGGAGCTGGTGGATCCCACCGCCACCCCTGGCCAGCCCCGCCTGAGTCTGCGCGCGGACCTAGCCGGGTTGCTGTTCGGTCGGGTGCGGCAGCAGATGGTTCGGCCAGGCCAAATCGTGGCAAAGATTGCGGGAACCTACGCTTTTCGGAGCGGCCACCTTCTTACCGATTGAGTCCTCCGGAAATATCTACTCATGAGTAGATAAATATCTACCCGCTGGTAGATTATTTCGGTCAGGTGGAAGGACTCCTCCACGGGGGCTCCGCGTCAGTCGGATCACACCGGTGTGCCGTTCTCAGGTTAAGGAAAAAAGATGTTGTCGCCGGGGGACGAGGTTGACCGCTACGAGGTGGAGAGGCTGCTTGGAGAGGGCGGCACAGCTGTGGTCTACCTGGTTCGCCACCGTACGCTCGGCACCCTACATGCTTTGAAGGTTCCGACAGCTTCTTCCCAGGGAATGCTGCGTAGGCTGGTGGAGGAGGGCAGGGCCCAGGCCCGCTTGGTCCACCCCAACCTGGTGCGGGTGACCGATGTGATCGAGGTGGGCGGGCTTCCCGGTCTGCTCATGGAATATGTAGAGGGAAGCAACCTTTTGGAGCTGCTCTCCCGCGGCCCCCTTCCCCCGCCCGAGGCCGAGCGCCTTTTTCGGGCGATCCTCGCCGGGGTGGGCTTTGCGCATCAGCAGGGCTTTGTCCATCGCGACATGAAGCCCGCCAACATCCTGCTTACTGCCGGGGCGGGCGGGCCAATTCCTAAGATCACCGACTTTGGTCTTGCAAAAGCCTGGATGGAGGAGGACCACGGCCACACCCGCACGGGCTGGGTGATGGGTACGCCGGGCTACATGTCTCCCGAGCAGATCCAGAATGCCAAGGCCGTTGATCCGCGGACGGATCTGTTTGCAATGGGGGCAATCCTCTACGAGATGCTCCTTGGGAAACCTGCCTTTACCGGAAGCACCCTTGCACAGATTTTTGTCGCGGTGCAGATGGGCACCTATGTGCCCCCCGAGCGCAGCCTGCCCACCCTCCCGCCGCACCTCGTTGCGGCCGTCCGCGCCTGCCTGATGGTGGACCGTGACCAGCGGGTGTCTTCCGTTGAGGAGCTGGTTGAAATCCTGGATGGTCGCCGAACCTGGCGCCCGTCCTCCCTGCCGGTCGATACACTCGTCGGTGCCGACAACGCCTCGCCACCACCTCGCCAGCGACGGGGCAGTACCTGGCCCCTTCTCATCGGTGGGATGGCCACCCTTTTGGGCATCTTCTCGTCGCTGTTGGTGCTGCTGGTGGTGGTGCAGCCCTTTTCAACCGAGGAGCCGGTGGATCCGGGGGGCGCCGTTGCGATGCAGCCATCTCAGGAGGCCGAGGAAAAATCGGATAACGTCACGGGAGCGCGCCGAGATGAGCTTGGGGGGGCATTGGGTCCGGGCGCTGCGCCGCCACCCGTCGAAAAGGCGCTCAGGGGGGCGCCGGTGGCCTCTCGACCGGCGCCCATAGCTGCAGATACCCCGCGTTCAAGCGCCAAAGGAACCAGCACGCCCGCAGCCGAGCCCGCCAAAGTCATCACTCCCGCCATCAATGGTTTTGTGAAGCCTGGAAAGTTGACCGTAAATAGCCGACCCGGGAATGGCCGCTTTGACGTGGTGGGTGGGCCTTCGGCGGCCACCTGGACCAGCGTCAGTCTGGAGCCGGGCACCTACAAGGTGGTGGTGACCTGCGAAGAGGGAAGTTGTATGGGGAAAAAATCCAGCACCTTGACCGTCGATATGGCCGATGGGGGTCGCGAGGTGCTGTGCTGGGACTTCGATCTTCAGAACCGGTGTCGATGACATGGCAGAGCGGGCCGAGCGCTGGGCGGGGTGGGTGCTGAAGGGGGGCAAGTTCGCCTGGTCACTTCTGCCCAGTCGGGTCAAAAAAAATATGGATGATCGCCTATTTTACGCCATCTTCCAGATGACCCGGGTCACCAACGACGCCTACAAGGCGCCTCCGCCCCCACCTCCGGAGCGCTGAGTGGCAGTTCTCCTCTATGATCCGATCTTTTCTGCCCATGATGTGGATCCCAAGCACCCGGAGTGCCCGGCCCGTTTGGGGGCCATCCTCGCTGCCCTGGCCCCTCGACACCTCGAAAAACACAGTCGGGAAGCCACACGTGCCGAGATAGAGCGGGTCCACACCCCCACCTACCTGGACCACCTGCTTGCCCAGCGGGGACGCTGGGGTGAAGCCGGCCCGGAGGCCGAGCTGTGTCCGGCTTCCGTGGATGCAGCGCTGCTGGCGGCCGGTGCAGCCATAGAGCTGGTGGATCGCCTGCTTCTGGGGGAGAGGGGTATGGTGCTCAGCCGCCCCCCGGGGCACCATGCCCGCCCGCACGAGGGCATGGGATTTTGTGTCCTGAACAATATTGCGGTGGCTGCGGCCCATGCAAAGACAAAGGGGGTCGAGCGTATCCTGATCGTGGACTGGGACGTGCACCACGGAAACGGCACCCAGGAGGTTTTTTACCGGGATCCAAGCGTTTTTTTCTGCTCTATCCACCAGTCGCCGCTCTACCCGGACTCGGGTTTTGCCGACGAGCGTGGCGCGGGTGCCGGGCTGGGGTTCACCCTGAACCTCCCCATGCCTGCCGGCTCGGATGACCAGGAGTGGTTGTCCGCCCTGGAAAAAAACCTGGTACCGGCGCTTCAGAGCTTCCAACCCCAGCTCATCCTGGTGTCCGCCGGTTTTGATGCACACCAACTGGATCCCCTGGCAGGAAGCTGGCTGACCGCGGAGGGTTTTCGGGCGATGACCCGACTGCTTCGTGGCCTTGCACATACCTACGCCTTCGGACGGATCGGCCTGTTTCTGGAGGGAGGCTATCGCCTGGACACGCTGGGCGGCTGTGTGCTCGCCTGTGTGGAGGAGCTGGAGCGTGTTTGAGCCGGATTCTCTTGCTCCCGATCCCGAGGATAAAGCAGCTTGGACATCGGCACTCGCATATATCGAGCACCAGTCCACTTCGGTCGTGGACATACAGCCGCTACGTGGGGATCCCGGTCTGGTACGCTGGCTCTACCTCGCCGACCATGCCACCTACCCGCCCCATCTTCAGGCGCGCTGGCCTCGTTTCCGCGCTTCTTTCCAGTGCTTTCCTCATGGCTTCACCCTCTGGTGGGGGGCGGGGATTCCGGTGGGCTATACCGCTTGGCATCCGGTGGCCCCCGAGGCGCTGCGGCGGCTGGATGTGCAGCCCACCTTGGAGGAGTCGCTGGAGCCAGTGCCGCTGACGGTGGCCCCAAGTCTTTATGTCTTCAACTATTCTTTGCTTGTTCCCTTAAGAAAAGCACCATTCTCGCGCCAGATCCTCACGACGTTGGCCGATCAGATTGCCGCCGTTGCTCCGGTGCGGCTGGGGGCCGGGGTGGTATCCCCCGAGGGCGGGCGGGTAGCGGCCCGGTTTGGCATGGTAGAGCGGGGGCCGATGAAGAGCCGAGGTTGGAGCTGGTGGAGTAGCTGAATCGCGGTGGCCTCGGAATTTCCGGGGCTCCCCGGTTGCTTCCCAAGGCCGCCCCGACTATTGATTGAACGTTCAATCAACAGGCCATGGACCAAGCACACAAGACCGACGACACCCGTGCACTGCTGCTGCGCAGCGCCCTGCTGTGTTTTGCAGAACAGGGCTTTGAAGGATCCTCTATCCGCAAGATCGCCACCCGGGCCGGTCTGTCGCTCGGGCTGCTCTACCACTATTTCCCGTCGAAAGAGGCGCTGCTTCAGGCCCTGTTTGCCCAATCGGTGGAGCTGATCCAGGGTTGTTTTCTGGAGGTCGCAGCCGAGTCGGACCCCCGCCGTCGCTTAGAGCTGCTCTTGCGGGTCTCCTTCCGGGTGATGAAGGAACATCGTGACTTTTACCGTGTGTCCTATGGGGTGCGGATGCAGCCAGGGGTGGTTGCCGGGCTGTCCGAGCTGATCCTGTTGTGGAATACCGCCTTGCACGCCCAATTCCTGGAGCTGCTGGAGGCGGCAGCCGTGCCAGATGCGCCGACCCGTGCCTTCCTTTTGATCAGCGCGCTCGACGGTGCTTGTCAGCAATACGTGCTGCATCCTGATTTTTTCCCGCTTGACGCCGTGGGAGAGCTGCTCCTGCGGGATCTGTTTTCCAACCTGCCCCCGGTGGACCATGAACCGTCTGCATCTTGTTGAGCTCGAAGATCTTCCCTGGTTTCCAGCCCTTTTTCGCGACGCGGGTACCGGCTTTCTGGAGCTGATGGTTCGCCTGTCCAGGCATGCCAAGCTGTTGGCCCCCAAAGTGGAGGAAGCCTTGCGCCGATCCGGACTTCGGCAGGCGGTGGTGCTGGCCGCCGGTGGGGGCGGGCCGATGGGGATCGTGGCGGAGGAACTGGAAAAGAGTGGTCTTCGGGTGGAGGCGACGCTCTGCGACCTCTATCCCAACCTGCCCAAGCTGCATGCGGTGGCCGACGCAAGTAAGGGAAAGCTCCGTGTGGAGGAAGCAGCGGTAGATGCTGCGGCAATTCCAGCACACCTTCGCGGCTTGCGGCTGCTATTCAACTCCTACCACCACTTCGACCGGCCGCTGGCCAAAAGTGTGCTGCAGGCGGCAGTGCGGGATGGTCAGCCCATTGCTATTTTTGAGGTGGTAAGCCGGGAAGTGCTGCCTCTGATTGGATTGCTACTGGCACCGCTGAACTTCGTCCTCACCCTGCCGCTGCAGCGCCCTTTCCGCTGGGCTTGGCTGCCCTTCACCTTTCTGATTCCGCTGATCCCCGCCTTCATCCTATGGGATGCAGTGGTTTCCTGGCTGCGGATCTGGTCGGTGCCTGAGCTGAAAGAGCTGACCGCAGAGCTGGATGCACCCAGTTTGACCTGGGATATTGGCCTCATCAAGCTGGGGGGAGCCCCCGCACATGCCACCTACCTCATCGGCTACCCGCCCACTCCTCCGTCGTGAGTGCCCACATGCTGTGGTCTTCCCAGGTTCCGGCGATCTGCAGGTAGCGTAGAGCCAATCCCTCTCGTCGGAGGCCAGCTTTTCCCGCCACGCGGATGCTGGCATGGTTCCGCGGAATGATGTTGGCCTGGACCCGATGGAGTCCAAGCCATTTGGGGGAGAAGGCGACCTCCAACAGTGCTCGCAGTCCTTCGGTGGCCACACCCTGGTTGGCGACCTCGGCATTGACCGCCCAGCCCGCATAGGCGTTCTGGAAGGGGCCACGTACCAGCTCGTTCAGGGCGAAGAAGCCCCCGATCCGGCCATCGGCGAGGACTGCAACCCCGCGCCAGGAGCTGCCCTCCTGGTGGCGACGCAGAGAGCGCTCAAACAGGGCTTCCCAGGCATCCTTTTCAGGTCGTAGCGGGTTCCAGGGCGCGTGGAGTGGCTCTGAGAGGGCGTAGACCCGGCAGGCCTCCGGCGCGTCTTCCGGGCGGATGGCGCGCAAAAGCAGGCGAGGGGTCTGGACCATCAACCCATGGCTCCCAGCTCGGCAAAGAAGTCGTTGCCCTTGTCATCCACCACGATGAAGGCGGGGAAGTTCTCCACCTCGATCTTCCAGACCGCCTCCATGCCCAGCTCGGCATAGTCCAGTACTTCGACCTTGCGGATGTTGTCGGTGGCCAGAATTGCCGCCGGTCCACCGATAGAGCCCAGGTAGAAGCCTCCATTTTTCTTGCAGGCTTCGGTAACCGCCCGGCTTCGGTTGCCCTTGGCCAACATCACCAAGCTGCCGCCCGCCTGCTGGAAGAGCTCTACATAGCTGTCCATCCGGCCCGCCGTCGTGGGTCCAAAAGAGCCAGAAGCGTAGCCGGCAGGTGTCTTTGCCGGACCAGCGTAGTAGACGGGGTGGCGACGCATATAGTCGGGAAGCCCTTCTCCACGGTCCAAGCGTTCTTTCAGCTTTGCATGTGCAATATCTCGCGCCACAATCAGGGTTCCATTCAGCGCGAGGCGGGTGCGGATGGGGTAGCGCGAGAGGGTGGCGCGGATCTGCTCCATGGGCTGGTTCAGGTCCACCTGCACCACCACCCCGCTGATGTCGGCGGGCTCGGGCAGGTAGTGTGCGGGATCGGCCTCCAGCTCCTCCAGAAAAACCCCTTCGGTGGTGATTTTTCCAAGCACCTGTCGATCCGCAGAACAGCTCACCCCGATGCCCACCGGACAGCTTGCCCCATGCCGAGGTAGGCGGATCACCCGCACGTCGTGGCAGAAATATTTGCCGCCAAACTGTGCGCCAATGCCGGTTTTTTGCGAAAGCTCTAAAATGGCCTGCTCCATCTCCCGGTCGCGGATGGCATGGCCCAGGTTGCTGCCCGTCGAAGGCAGATCGTCCAGATAGCGGCAGGAGGCCAACTTCACGGTTTTGAGGTTCATTTCTGCCGAAAGCCCACCCACCACCACGGCGAGGTGGTAGGGGGGGCATGCCGCCGTTCCGAGGGAGCGCAGCTTGCTCTCCATAAATTTCAGGAAAGAGGCTGGGTTGAGAATGGCCTTTGTTTCCTGAAAAAGAACGGTTTTGTTTGCGGAACCACCACCCTTGGTGATAAAGAGGAAGTTGTAGGCGTCACCATCCACCGCATACAGCTCCACCTGCGCTGGAAGGTTGGTGCCGGTGTTCACCTCCTCGAACATGGTGCGGGGCGCCATCTGGGAGTAGCGGAGGTTGGTCTCGGTATAGGTGCGGAAAACGCCGCGGGTGATGGCCTCCTCGTCGCCACCGCCCGTCCACACGCGCTGCCCTTTTTTGCCGATCACGATCGCGGTTCCGGTGTCCTGGCAGGAGGGCAGGATCATCCCCGCGGAGATGTTGGCGTTCAGAAGCATCTGCCGCGCCACGAAGCGATCATTC
>CAITDR010000241.1 GCA_903891165.1 uncultured Pseudomonadota bacterium | reverse complement strand
CGGACATATCCTCGATCTCCGCCGACTCGACCACGCGGTGGATCTCAAAGTTGTAGCGATCCACCTCCAACGCCAGCATGGGAAAACCCAGGATCTCGCGATAGCGGCGGTGGTTCATCTCCAGATCGCGGGCGGCTTCATCCAGCGCCAGATCCAGGGTTTTTCCATCGGCCAGCGAGGTGGCCATCTCCTGGCCCTGGCTGCGCATCGACACCATCAGCACCCACTGGCCGCGGTCGGCGGGGATCGCCGGGAAGGGGTCCGGCCGTCGCCCGGCGAGGCTCTCGCGGATCCACTTCAACGCGCTGCCGGCCAGCTCGGGGGGGAAGCTGTCGGGAGGATCCAGGACGTAGAGCAGATAGTTCTTGCCCACCGTCGTAAGCTGGAGCTGATCGGTGTAGTCGTGGTTGTAGAGTCGGCTGACCAGCTTGCTGTCGCGATCCATCGATGCACGGATGTCGCGATGGAGGAGGATCGCCCGGATCCCCTGCTCCTTCAGCTTGGCAATGATCACTTTTTCTTCGGTACCGGAGATCAGGGTACGCAGCACCGGGTCCGCGGAAAGGTCCAGCAGCGGGGTGTCCTTGTCGATGCCCGAGAAGTCCGAGGCGTTGTCTACCAGAACTTTGCCGCCGATCTTGCGCAGATCGGACATCACCTCTTGCGACACATCGGCGCCGCGGGTGGACTGAAGGGCCGCCAGATAGCGCGTGGGCCAGTCCACACCGGCCACCACGATCTCCCCGGCGTCCGTGCTGGCTACTTTTTCCCCGACTTCAGGGCCACAGGCGAAGAGCGCAACCAGCAGCATCCGGACTCCAGAACAACGCGGCGGATAACCGGTTGGCGCGGCTTTTGCCCGCCTCCGCTCAGGCCTCTACCTCGATCCAGTAGCCCCGGTAGCTTTGCCCCCCGCGTGCATCCCGCAGCACTGCCCCCATCCATACCGGCCCGGAGCTTTCCGGCGCCGTCCAGTTGTTCTCCACCGTCGTTTCGGCATCTTCGCTCGACCGGCCACTGCGTGCATCCTGGAGGCTGCCGCCCGTCACGTACCAGGCCACCGACAGCGACTCCCGCTGCGGTTCCAGGGTGGAGGTGATAGTATTATAGACTACATAGCCTTCTGCACCGGCGCAGCCCAAGGCTTCTGTACAATCCTCGGGACAAAGCTCCAGATCTTCGGATGCCCCGCAGACGGCATCCCCGCAGACATCCTCGGCGGGGCAGGCGGGCCAGCTCAGGCTCAGGGCAACGCTGCTTCCTGCGGTCACCGTGGCGGGCGTCTCGGGATCGTCGGGATTCAGCGCCTGTCCATCCAACGTCAAGCCGGTGATCTCCGGGTTCATATTGTTGTGATACCGGCGGTTCCATTCAACATAAATTTCCTGGCTCACATTCGCCAGACCACAGCGCAGCCTGCTGCTGTGCAGCAACAAGGCTTCGGCCCCGGAAAAACCGAGGATCGGCTGGTAGTAGCCGCCGGTGATGTCGGGATCCACCGGGCGTCCGGCGCTCTCCCCCTCCTGGGGTGGCGGGGGATTGGGACCAAAAAGACTACAGGCATCCTCGGGAATCGTGGCTTCGAGTGTTAGGCCACTGCCAAGCTCCTGAAGGTTCTCGCCCTCCAGGCAACTCTGGGCTACCGGACCCAGCTCGGCAGGGGGGCGGGTCGCACGGCACAGCGACCAGTCCACGTCGAAGCTGGACAAAGGTCCGCTCTCGTCGGCCGCCAGCACCTGGAGCTGTTGCGACTCTCCCTCGATCACCTCGGCGGGCTCGGCGCGCAGGGCCAACAGCCGCGGGCCCTCCAGATAGGGGCTCCGATCCTCCAAAAGATCTACACAGCCCAGCAGAAAGAGCGTGATCATCAGTAGCTCCACCGCAGGCCGAGCACCGGCAGGATGGGCAGACCGGTGATGGTGCCCTGCTCGGTATAGTCGGCACTGTAGATGTATTCTTCCGCATTCTGCTGGTTGCTGAGGTTCTGCACGTCCAGCGACAGCTCCAGTGTGGTTTTTCGGAGGGCAAAGCTGCGGGCAATACGGGCGTCGGCTTGGAAAAAGGTCGGGAGTCGCTCGCTGTTCTGCTCGCCAAAAAGAGGCTGGTAGAGGTTGCGGCGACCGTCATAATACGCACCCACGACCGGACTGCGGGGGTAGCCGGTTGCCACCCGCACCCGCAGTGCCACTTCGATGCCAAAAGGCAGGGTGTAGCCTCCCAAAGCGGTCAGCACGTGGCGCTGGTCATAGTCGGAGGGGCGCCAGGCAACATCCGCACGGTCCTGACGTTGGCTCCAGGCCAGGGTATAGCTGAGCCAACCATAGGCATTTTTCCAGCTTTCCAGGCGGGTCATGAGCTGGACACCGTAGCTGCGGCCCCTGCCGGTGGCGCTGAGCGCCTCGGCGCGAAGCGGCTGATCGTCGGCATTGCGCATGGCAAGGTCGCGGGTCTGGATGTAGAAACCGGTCGCCGCAACCGAGAGTTTTTCGACCGGACGCAGGGTCGCCCCCGCAAGCACATGGTCGCCCACCGCGATGGGCAGCGTGGGGGTGCCGAAGGAGGCGGAGAGGTCGGAGGCGCTGGGGGCCTGGCCGTAGCGGCCGTAGGCGGCGGTCAATTGGAGGAGGTCCGAGGGGTCAAAACGCAAAGATAGCCGAGGTTCTCCCTGAAAGTCCTGAAGAAGGAGCCCGTTGGTGGGACTGTTGCCCTCCTGGGGGGCGGCCCGGCTGATACTGCGGGCATAGGGGTCTGCACGAAGGCCGGGGACGATGTGGAGACGGTCGTCGAAAAGCGCAATATCGGCTTCCAGATAGGGCGCAGCCTGGAGAAAAAACACAGTATAGACGTCTGCAGAGATCTGGTCCGGGGGCGGCTGTCCGAAGGCCCGTACATCTCCCTCTCGCGACGGGATGGCCACCGAACCCCGGCGTTGGAGCTGTGCCCGGGTCCCCAGAATATCCAAGCCCCCCTCCAGGGTAAAGCTGCGGCTGAACTTCTGGCGGTTGCTGGCACGCAGACCGACCAGCTGAAGGTCACTCTGGACCGAGGTTTCCACCGGGCCGTAGCTGCCGATCTGAGCGCTCTGATCCGCGCCTCCGAACAGGCTCAAGCTCAGGACGGAGCCGTCGCCACGATCCTGGAGGTAGCGCAACGAGAGGCGCTGAAAAGTCTGAGTTTTTTCCTCGGATGCAGCGCGGGAAGGGTCGGGGTTGGGAGCGCTGCGGGCGGTGTAGTCCGACGAGAGCAGACCGGTCAGCGAAAGCTGCTGGTTGGGGCCGGGCTGTATCCCCAGACGCAGCTGCGCGTCGTAGTAGTGGGGGACGGGAAAATAGTCTTCGACTCCGGGATAAAAGCTGTCCAGCAGCGGTGCCACGTAGCCATAGCGTCCCGCCGCTGCGTAGTGGGCTTTGTTGCCCAATGGTCCCGAGATGCCTGCCCCCACGTCGTAGAGATCGGCGGAAATTACGCCATGGTGGGCATCGGCGGGCTCCGCCGTACTCACCGCCACCAGGCCGCCCAACCCCCGGCCGTAGGCCGCACCGTAGCCGCCGGGCACCAGCTCAACAGACTTTACAAAAGTGGAGCCCATGACCGAGCGCAGGCCACCGTCGTGATAGAGCCGGGGCACCGGCACCCCGTCCACATAGACCCCGGTGTCCTCTGGCGCCGCCCCCCAGACCACCAGGGCGCCGCTGCCCAACGAGGCCCGCGCCACGCCGGGCATACTCTCCACCACCTTCAGCACGTCGCCCTGAGTGCCGGGCACTTTCCGTGCTTCCTCGGCGGCGATCTCCGTGGACACCGCCTGGCGACGAAGGCTGGGCGCGGAGACCAGGATCTCCATATCGTCGCCCTCCTCCCCCTCCTCCGTCAGAAAAACATCGTAGGTGGCGTCAAGCTGTTCGCCCGCCACAAACTCCTCTTCCGTCGAAAGGGCGGTCAGGCGCTCCCCCTGCAGGGTCACCGTGGCGACACCGGGGGCCACCTCCTCAAAACGGAAGTGCCCCTCCGCATCGGTGGTGGCCCGGCGTCCATCGCTCAGGCTGACTTCCACCCCTTCCAACGGTGTTTTTGTCTCCCGATTGCGCACCACTCCCGAGAAAATTGCTGTGGTCGGCGCCTCTACTTTTATCACAAAATCGTAGCGGTAGAGAATACGGATGCGGGTAGGCTTGCCATCCACCTCCGCCGGACTGAACAAAAACTGCTGTGCCGCAGCAATGGCCGCCTGATCAAAGGCCTCTCCGGCGGAGCTGTCCACCGTCGCCGACTCCACCGTTCCGTCTTCGCGCAGGGTGAGTACCAGTACCACCGATCCAGTCTTTCCAGCTTCAGAGGCGGGATGTTCCGCCTCCACAAAGCGGATCAACTCCGGCGCCCGGCTGAGCTTTGGTCCTGCCGCAGGAGTCTGCTGCGCCGCAGCATCCGGCACCAGGGCCATGCTGCAAAGCAGTATTCCGAAGCTCCACGGCAGCAGGTGCATCATAGCGTGAACCGAACGGCGACCACAAAGGTGGAGGAAGCAGGCTTTCCACAAGCGGAAGCGGGGGTAAAGGAAGCTCCTTTGACGGCGGCAACGGCGGCTTCATCCAGACCGTGGCCCAGGCCTTCCAACACCTTGGCCCCGGTGACCTGTCCGGCCGCGTCCACCGTCAGCTCCACCCGCACTTTGCCCTCGATCTCCGCCGTCCGGGCCTCCTCGGTGTAGGTGGGGTGGGGCATGGAGAGTGCCTTTGCCTTGACGACGGCGTCGGTACACTCCCCCGGCCCCTTGGCGGCCGGAGCGGACAGGGTACGGGCCTCCGTCTGGCGTACTTTCCCACCACCGGGCTGACCCACCGGCACGGCAATTCCGCCCGGTCCCCCTCCACCCCCAGAGAGTGCAATCCCAAAATCTGGCGCTGCGGCCGCCGCCGCAGGGGCGGCGGGGGGAGCCGGAGCCGCCTTCGGGGCGGCCCGCGGTGGGGCCTTGGGCGCCGGAGCCGCCTCGGGCGGAGGAGGCGGCGGTGGTGGAGCCGGGGTCTTG
>CAITDR010000240.1 GCA_903891165.1 uncultured Pseudomonadota bacterium | reverse complement strand
TGCAGGAATTTTTGGAGCCCGTGGCGGATCTTTTCGGAGGAAGCGAGCTATTGCAATTCGGTGCGCGACCGCTCCAACACCCCGACGAGGAACGACTCACCGGGGACAATTCGCGCCTTCAACACCTGGGTTTCTGGCCCACCCTCCCTGCACCGGAGGCGCTGTGCGTCTATGCTGCCAGCAGATCGTCGGCAGTCAGATCTGGGGCGGCCTTCTCCTTCTCCCACTCCAAAAGACCCAGCTTTTCGTAGTAAGAACGCACCCGATCGGTCATCAGGCCGATGCGCCGAAGGTTGGGGATGAGACGACGAAACATCGTATGGCGGAAGCGTCGCATGTAGTTCGATTCCAGGCTGATCCGATCCCACTCCCGCCGACTGACCGCATGGGCCCAATACTCTTCGTAGTATTCGTGGGCCAAAAAGCGGTTCCGCATCAGCACACACATCTCATAGGCCCAGTCCTCGCGCTCGCGACGCTCCGGCTCGGGCAGCTCCTCGCTGTAAAAACGCTCTAGCGCCACCACGCCAAAGTGTACGTGGCGCGCCTCGTCGGAGATCACCAGACGCAGAAGCTCGCGAAGCAGCGGCTCTTTGGTGGACAACCTCAGCGTCCCAAAGGCGCCCAGCGCGAGTCCCTCCACCAGGATCTGCATCCCCAGGAATTTCAGGTCCCAGCGCGGATCGCGGGAGAGGGACTCCAGGATCACATAGAGGTTGTCGTTGATCTTGTAGCGTCGCTGCAGCTTATCGTCCAAGTAGCGCTGAAAGACCTCCACATGCCGCCCCTCGTCGGCCACCTGGGTGGCGCCGTAGAGCTTCGCGTCGTACCAGGAAATCGACTCGGTGATCTGGCAGGCCGCAAAAAGGGCCCCCTGCTCTCCGTGAAGAAACTGGGACATCATCCAGGCCAACATCGCGGCGCGGTGGTCGCGTTGCGCCGTCACCGGCAGGTTCCGATAGGCCTGGAACTCTGCCAGCGGGGAGGATGCCTCGTCAAAGAGATCCACCGCAGGATCCTGTACATCTACCTGGATATTCCAGTCCAGGTGGACGTCCGGATCCCATTGCCCGGCCCGCGCCTGCCGCGTCAGCTTGGCCAGCCGCGGCTGATCGCGCTCATAGGTCCAGGTGTAGCAGGTGCTGTGGTGTGCGGGGACCGTGGAGGTAGGACCTGCCTTTCCCCGACGCAGCAGCAGACCGTTGACGGCCGGAAGCACCAAGTGCCGGGCCACGCGTAGATCGAGGATATGGGAATCTCCACCAAAAGGAAGCGAGCGAGCAGTCACAAAGCACCTCCACGGGGTAGAACGGAAGCCAGCATGCGCCGCGCCAGCAGGGCGGAGTCTCCCTGCGGGCCCCAAATGGGCTCCCGCAGTGCCCCGGCAGCGGCCGAAAGCAGCGCATTCGACGCTACCATCAAGAGTGCACTGCGTGAGCTGGGTCCAAAAAAGGTCGCCACCATGTCCAGCAGCGGCACCACCCGCTCCAACAACAGGACATGGCCCGGCCCTTCCTCCGCCACCAGCTCCCGCAACAACAAAACGAGCAAAATCGGGATTTTTTTCCAGGTAGCCCACCCAAGCCCCCACCGTGGCCTCCATTGACCGTTCCACGGACCCGCTGGACACCATCGCGGCCCGCAACACCTCCGTCAGCTCCTCAAAGCTCCGGTCTACGACCTTCTGGTACAGCTCCTCCTTGGAGCGATAGTGGTACAGCAACGATGCCCTCCGGATTCCCGCCGCCGCACCCACCTCGCTAAGCGTTACCCCGGCAAAGCCACTTCTCGCAAAAAGTGGCAGCGACACTTCCAATATCCTCTCTGCTGTGGATGGCCCCACCGGGCCCACCGGCCGTCCCGCCCGCCGCACTTCTGCCACATCCATGTCCATTCTCGGAGAATATCTACCCCCTCGTAGATTGTCTACCGGACTTATCTACTTTCGAGTAGATAGTCCCAAACATTATCTACCGATTGGTAGATATAGACCCTGTCAGGCATATTCTACTCTTTGGTAGATTATGGAAATATTCTTCATAAGGCTATTTTCGGATAATCTACCTGATGGCAGATTATCCACATGCCGTGGCTCACACGTGTCGGCGGCGACCGCCGACAGGCAACCGGCCGAGGGGAATGGCTCCTTCCCTCAAGATCCCACTGCTTGCAACCACCCTCATCCGGCTTCGCCACCTTCTCCCGCCGCGCGGGAGAAGGCCCCGCTCACACCACCCCGCCGGTGGCCACCACCGTACGCCGCACGCACTCCGGCCACAGCCGACCACAAAACCGGACCCCGGCCACAACCCCCCACAAAGTCGGACCCTGACCAAAGGCGACCGTAGCCCTAAAGCGGGGCCCAGCCTTAAACGCGGGGCGCAGCTCCACAAGCCGAGTGCAGCCCCCAAAAGCCGGGCGCAGCCCCAAAAAGGGGTGGAGGGGCGCCAGCCCCCCAAAAACCCCCCCAGGAGCCCCCACCTACAAAATCAACGTCATCTGACGATAGTCCTGCCCATTACAATACTCATCACAATGGACCTCGACTTCCTGAAAGCCAAACTTGTCCTTGTAGAGCCGCTGGGCGGGCATGTTGTTTTCAGCCACTTGAAGGGACACCGCGCGCACCCCATGCGCACGAAGCATGTCCAGGACCCGCTCCAGAAAGTGACGACCCATGCCGTTGCCACGCCAACCAGGTCGTAGCGCCATATTAAAAATCACCACCTCGTCGGGCTGGGAAAAATCCCTGAGACAGTGACAGGAGCCCACCAGGACATCGTCCACACGTGCGATGTACACCCGCCCGTGGCGCAGAAAGGCGCCGAGCGAAAACCTGGAAAATGTAGGTTCCGCGTAGGTAAGCAGGTCCAGCTCATTCAAAAATGGAATCAGACCAGGGTCATAGTCGACCACCTCGCGGACAGAAAAACCCGGAGGAGGGGTGGCGGAAGGGGGGGGGTGCAGCTCCATCGCGGCAACATACCGCTTTTGCGGCGCAGTCGCCTGGGGTAGCGGGGGCAACAACGGGTTAGCCTTCGAATATGCTGGTCGTATTCGGCGCCAATGGGCGGAGCGGGGTGGAGCTGGTGCGGGCGGCGTTGGCGCGCGGGCTGGAGGTGCGCGGCGTGTGCCGCGACAACCGCGACCAGGGAAAAATAGCGCCCTTCCTCCACTATCAGAGTATTTACCACGCCGATCCCGACCGACCGCAGACCCTGTCGGTGGCGGTGAAGGGGGCCCGGACGGTGATCTGCTGCCTGGATCGGCGGACGACCGGCCTGGATGGCTCGGAATTCGGCTATACCGCAGCGGAGGCGGTGATCGCGGCGGCGGCGGCGGCGGGGGTTCCCCAACGGATTCACATGAGCGTGGTCGGCGCCTCGCGAATGGCCCTGAGCAGCCTGGAGCGCCAAGCGGGCTTCATGGATTTTGGCCCAAAAAAAGCGGGGGCTACGCTGGTTCGTGTCTCCTGCTATCACGATGAAGTGGCCGCGGCCCCCATACCTGCGCGCGGCCGCTATGCTCCGCTTTCCCGGGCGGAGGCAGCGGCCATTCTCCTGGACTGGCTTCCTCGCTATCGCGACGGTGCCGAGCTGCGTATCGGCGGCCCAGAGGTCTACAGCGGCGCCGAGCTGACACGGCTGCTGCAGGGGAAAAAGACACCGCCCTACCCCGGCTTTCCGGGTCTTCCCGCTGCAGACCTCTCTGTGTCTCCAGCCACCACCCTGGAGCAGACCGGCACCCTGCCCGTCGATCGTCTAATGGACTGGCTGGGGCGCCCGCCGCCCACACCCCCCACCCGGCCGCCGCCCCCTCCCCTTCCCCCCTGGCCGGTGCTCGCACCGATGGGGACTGTGAGCCGCCGCGAGCTTTTTTCCCAGCTGGAGGAGGACCGCGAACGCCTGAATCTTCCCGAAGGTACCCTTCATTTTTCGATGGCGGTCCCGACCAGCCATCGCGAAGACAGTCGCGATGGTGCTCTCTACAGCCTGGAGCGGGTGCAGCTTCGGGGGGAGGACGGAAAAATCCTCCACGAAGGCGGTATAGACTACTTCTACGACGACCCCTCCCGCCAGGTCTTTTTCTGGTGGACCGGGGCGGGTCTACCGCGGCGGGTCTGGGATCACCTGGACGTGGTCGCACGGAAGCGGCTTCGGCAGGATGACTACTTTCGGGAGGACCCTGCCCTGAAGAAATTTGGATGAAGTTTCGTTTTCTGCTGCCGATCCTGGCAGGGGTGGCGATGTACGTCCGGCTCTGGAGCCTGGACGGGCCGGCCTGGGGGGACAGCCCCCTGTTGCGGGTGAACGCCCTGCGTCTGGCGCGGGCCTTGTCCTCCGGCTCCTTCCTCTCTTTTCTGGAGGCTTGGGCGGGAATGGCCCAGCCGCATCCGCCCCTGGGCTATCTGCCGTTGATGTTTGGGGAGATCCTCGGTTTTACCGGCGGCCACAGTCGTCTTTTTGCTTCCTTCTGCGCGCTGCTCCTGATTGCCGATGCCTGGCGACGGCAGCGGCGCGGCCCCTGGCCGATGTTCCTGCTGCTGTCTTCGTCGATGTGCTGGCAATATTCCTGGGAATATGGCTGGGATCTGGCGGCGGCCGGCTGTGTGCTCCAGGCGCTCCACTGGGCGGTCGCCTCGGAAGGCCTTGAAAATCGTCGGGAGAGCATTCTATTTGGTCTGTGGGCTGCTGCGGGTGTTCTGACCAAGTACACCGTGCCCTTCTACCTGCTCCTTCCTTGCCTCTGGCTGGCCTGGAATGCCTATCGGGTTCCCGTACGCCGTGGCAACCTGATCATCGTGGCAGGCATCGGCCTCCTCCTCCTTCTTCCCTGGCTTCTCTGGAACCGGGCGCTGTTGGCTCCGTACATCGGCGGCTCCTTTGCCGAAGACACCCATACCATCACGCTCAACGGCCGGAGCTGGGAGGAGCGCCTCTCGCCGTCGGGACTGCTGTACTATCCGGCGGCACTGAAAGATGCGGTCGGGTGGCCAGGACTGGCGCTGCTGACACTAGGATTCTGGCAGGATCGTCGATCCCTTTTTCTGCTGGCGGCGCTGGGGGGGCTGCTGGGCCTTAGCCTGATGCCGGCCGCCGTCGACCGTTATGCCCTGACCGCACTCTGCCTTCTCATGGGCAGTTTTTCGGTGGTAGATCGGCTTCCTCAGGGGCAATTGCTTGGTGCCGTTGTGGGCCTGGGACTTCTTCTGGGAAGCTGGCGCAGTTTTGCCCTTCCGCTGCCGCAGCCACCTTCCTACCAGCATAGCCTGGCGACGTTGGCCTGGCCTATCTCTGGTAGTTATGCACCCTTCCAAGTGGAAACTGAGCGATTTCATGTAGAGGAAAGTCTGCAGAATCTGCTGAAAATGCCTGGACCTTATGGCCTGCGTCTTCCCTTCGACGGCCGGCTACCGGACACCGGCGTCTACCTCGAAAGGGCCTGGGAGCAGGGCTGGCGCGGCGACATGGAGGTGCAGCGCGATCCGCAGGTACCGCCAGCGCCCGAGGTGCAGAGCCTGCTTTCCGTCGCAAAGCCCGGAGACATGGCGCCCCTTCAAGAAGCAGGCTTTGTTCCCGCGGCGCCGCCCATACGCCTTGTCTCTGCCGACGGCACCCCCTGGGAAGTGGGCATGTGGCGCCGTTCCCCCTGAAAGGGGTTGACCTTTGCCACCGGGATGTCACAATGTCTATTCCGACCCGGCACCACCATGCTTTTTCTGCTTGCCTGCAACCCGGCTACGCTCGATCTGGGAAATGTGCACGATTCTACCGTTGTGCAAGACGACTCTGCGGGGATCATTGGTGGGGAAGAAGGCACATGCAACCCTACCGGAGACACTGTCTGGGCGGTGGAAGGGGACAAGATTGTCGTGGACCTGCGCTGCGATGGTCCGGGCAGCGCCGATCGTTTTGAGCTGGGCGTGGTGCTAGCGGGCGCGGTTGTGGAGGGAACGCGGCTGATCTGGACACCGGCCCTGGACCAGGCCGGCCACCATGAGCCCTTGATCCTGGCCTTTGGTCCCGATGGGGAGAGCCGGGGCAACCTGGATCTCTGGGTGGCCGATGCCTGGCAAGAAGCCGACAATGTGCCGGTTGATCCGGCCACCTACAAAGAGGAGTACGGCCTTCCCGTGCTGCACCTGAACCGGCCTGCGGAGACCAACGAAGACCAGGATGTTCCTGCCACGATGACCTATCGGGGAGATGTCTACAGCCTGGGTTTGAAGTACCG
>CAITDR010000239.1 GCA_903891165.1 uncultured Pseudomonadota bacterium | reverse complement strand
TCCTGCAGGGCCGCCACCTCTTCCAGGGCGCGGGCATCCTCGGGGAAGTCGGTGGCCTTGGGATAGGCCGCCTTCATCACCGACCCGGAACTTCCAGGTAGATGCTGCCATATCTCCTCGGAGATGACAGGCATAAAGGGATGCAGAAGGCGCGCCACGGTCTGGAACACCGTCCACAGCGTCCACTGCGCCGCCGCCTTGGCCTCCTCGTCCTCCCCATACAGCGCCCCCTTCGAGAACTCCAGGTACCAATCGCAGAGTTCGTACCAGATGAAGGCATGCAACTCGGAAGCCGCGTCATTGAAGCGGTAGCCGTCCAGGGCCGCCCGCACCCGGGCCACGGCGGTACCTGTCCGTGCCAGGATCCACCGGTCGAGATCGCTGATATTCTGGGGCTTTAGGGGTACATCCTTCACGTGGAGCTTGAGGAAGCGGAATGCCTGCCAGACCTTGTTCTGGAACTTCTCGTAGGTCTCCACCCGCTTGGGGCTCCAGAGTACGTCGCGGCCGAGGCCGGACAGGGCGACCAGGGTCAGGCGCACCGCGTCCACCCCGTGCTTGTCGAGCGCCTCCAGGGGATCCACCACGTTCCCCTTGGTTTTTGACATCTTCTCGCCCGCTTCGTCGCGCACCAGTCCGTGGATGTACACGTCCTTGAAGGGCACGGCACCGGTCAGGTGTGTCCCCGCGAACATCATCCGGGCCACCCAGAAGAAGATGATGTCGAAGCCGGTCAAGAGCACCGAGGTCGGATAGTAGCGGCGTAGATCCTCGGTACGATCCGGCCAGCCCATTGTGGAGAAGGGCCAGAGCGCCGAGGAAAACCAGGTATCGAGCACATCTTCATCCTGACGGATCTGCGTGGAGCCGCAGGCCGTGCAGCTCTGGAGATCATCGCGAGAAACGCTGATCTCTCCGCAGGCTTCGCAATGCCAGGCCGGGATCCGGTGGCCCCACCAGAGCTGCCGCGAGATACACCAGTCCTTGATGTCTTTGAGCCAGGAAAAATATACGTTCTCCCATTGTTTTGGCCAGAAGCGTGTGAAGTCGTTCTGCACGGCCGCAATCGCGGGCGTGGACAGCGGCTTCATCTTCACAAACCACTGGGTGGAGATCATCGGCTCCACCACCGCCCCGGAGCGCTGCGAGCGCGGCAGCATCAGCGTATGCGGCTTGGAACCTCGATCCAGGCCCAGCGCCTCGATGTCGGCCTTGATCTTCTTCCGGGCGTCGAAGCGGTCCATTCCCTGATAGGAACCCCCGTTTTCGTTCACTTTCCCCGCTTTGTCGAAGATGGTGATCATCGGCAGAGAATGGCGTTTGCCCACCTCGTGATCGTTGAAGTCGTGCGCCGGCGTCACCTTCACCGCACCGCTGCCAAAGGCAGGATCCACCAGGATCGCATCGCCGATGATCGGGATCTCCCGGTCCAGGAGCGGGTGCCGCACCGTGCGACCAATCAGCTCTTTGTACCTCGGATCTTCGGGGTGGACGGCCACCGCGGTGTCGCCCAACATCGTCTCCGGCCGGGTGGTGGCCACCACGATCTCGCCACTGCCATCGGAAAGTGGGTAGGCAAAGCTCCACAGCTCGCCGTTCTCCTCGGTGCTGCTCACCTCCAGATCGGAGAGCGCGGTCATGCCGATCGGATCCCAGTTGATGAGCCGGCTGGCGCGGTAGATCAGACCCTCGTCGTGGAGCGTCACAAAAAATTCTCGCACCGCCTTGGAAAGTGCCGGATCAAGCGTAAAGCGCTCCCGACTCCAATCGCAGCTCACCCCGAGGCGACGCAATTGCCCGATGATGGTGCCACCACTCTGCGCCTTCCAGCTCCACACCCGCTCTTCAAAGGCCTCCCGACCCAGCTCCTGCCGGGTTTTTCCTTCGGCTTTCAACTGCCGCTCCACCACCCACTGCGTCGCAATGCCTGCGTGATCCACCCCGGGCACCCACAGCACATTGTAGCCGTCCATACGCTTGTAGCGGATCAGCACATCCTGCAGCGAGTTGTTGAGCGCGTGGCCCATGTGCAGGGAGCCGGTGACGTTCGGCGGCGGGATGACGATAGAAAATGCCTCGCCGGGGGCGGCGGGATCGGCAACAAAGTAGCCGTTGCTCTCCCACCAGCGGTAGTAGCGTTCGTAGGCATCTTTGGGATCGAAGTGGTTGGGAAGCTCGGCGTTCACGGTCGGTTCCTCGACGGAGGATCCGGCAGGATCTCCGCGAAGCGCCGTCTAACCGGTTCCTTCGCCCTCTGCCGCCACCGACGCATCGGAGTGCAAAGTCCCCTGCCCTTCTTCCGGCGGCTCCGCAGAACTTTCTGCTCCTTCTACCTGGGCTTCCAGCTCGGCCAACCGCTGCTGCACCATACTCCGGGCCAGCAAAGGGAGTCGCTCCCGCACCGTTTCTTCGACCGTCAGGCGCACCAGATCACGAAAAGCCGGCGATCGATGCAGGGCCTGGGACAGCACCGCCTCCACCACTTCCGGCAGTACCTCCTGCACCACCCGCTCCACCACCGGGATCAGGGCGGGATCCACCGGCGGCAGTGCAGCACGCTGGTAGGTCCGTGGAATAAAGGTTGCAAGCCTTTCTTCACTATCTGGAACATAGACCGACGGGCTCCCCACCTCCGGTGGAGCGACCGGGACCGGCGCCGGTGCCACCACCACGGGTGCAGGAGCAGGAACTTCCGCAGGAAGATCCTCCCCCAATGGCCCTAAGACCAGCTCCAGCTGCTTGCGGAAGGCCTCAGCGGTAAAGGGGCGGGTGATCCGATCCTGGACCCCTGCCAATCGTGCACGTTCCTGGCTGTAGACCTCGAAGGAACCACAGAGCAGAAACACCACCGCTTCCGGATGCTGAGCCTTGACCTGCCGCGCCAGGTCATAGCCGTTGCCTCTCGGAAAAATCAAGGAAGAAAGCACAACTGCCACGTCTTCCTGGAGCAGGGTTGCATCGGCCTCCTGCTGGCTCGGCGCCACCACAACCCGAAAACCAGAATTCTGCAGCGCTTCCTCAGCGCGACGCGCCGAGAGCGGAGAGGAGTCGACAACCAGGACGGTACGGGCACCCATTCGCTGCCTACTGAGCCAGAGAGAGGGCGGATCTGTCAAGGGGCATCATTGATCCTGAATGACCGCAATGTGCATGACCCGCGTGATAAGCTCGATTTCCTGGCCATCCTCCGCCGTCAGGCTGTCGTGTTTCTCCATGCCCACGTAGACGTTGGTGACATCCACTTCCACCGCATCGTGGAGCAGATCCCAGACGTCGCTGTCCACTTCGAAGCTGCTGTCCCCGGTGGTGGCACAGGTGGCCGCCTCGACCAGGGCCCCACCCTGCTCCCGACGGATCTGCACCCAGCTCTTCTCCCAACCGCTGGTCTCCCACGCCACGGTTACATCCGCTCCAAACTGGATTCCCGTCTGGCTGTCCACCCCGGTGATGGTGACGCTGTCCATCGTTCCCGGCGCGGGTGTCTTCGCACCCGAGAAGGATCCGGCGTCGGTCAGCTCGGTGCCGTCCCCCATCAGCTCATCGACGTAGGTACAGGTACGTTGGTTGGCGAAAGCACTATCGAAATAGAACCCGTCGCCCTTGGATTCCATGGTTCCGGACAAGGCATCCGAGTTGTACCAACCCGGCGCACCCGACAGGTTCACCCCACTATCTCCCGCGTTGTCGGGAAAGAGATCGGCCCCAAAGCTACAGCCGGAAATGGGAGATTCCATCTGGGTTAATGCGTCAGGAGCATATTGAAAGCGCAGATCGTAGTTGAAGGCCCCTTCCCAGGTCTGCACCACATCGTCCACCGTCGCACTGCACTCCCATGTAAAAACATCGGCCCAGAACCTGGCATCTGGCTCGGGACCCGCGCCCAATTGAATCTTTCCCGCCTCACATGCGACAAGCAGCAGCGGCAGCAGTCGGAACATTTCGTGTCTCCCTCCTGCAGATCGTAGCTTCTTGGGCTTGCCGAGTGCAACCAAACCGGTAAAGATTCTGTCCAGCCGCGGGCTGCTGATTGGGGGCGTGGCGGAATGGTAGACGCGCTCGACTCAAAATCGAGTGAGCTTACGCTCTTATCGGTTCAAGTCCGATCGCCCCCATCAACCCCGGAGCTTCTATGAGTGCACGCCTCGATGTCCTGGGGCGGCGCACTCGGCTGCTCCATCGCCTTCGTTCCACCCTGCTGGAGTGGGACTTCGTGGAAGCGCAGACGCCGCTGCTGGTTGCGGGCACCTACCCCGACTTCGCTGTGGATAGCATGGAAGTGCACCAAGAAGGCCACTTTCTGGGCTATCTGGTCAGCTCCACCGAGTTTCAGATCAAGCGGCTGATGGCCGAAGGCTTGCCACGGGTCTACACCCTCACCCAGAACTTCAGGCCTGGGGATCGAAGTACCCGACACAACCCGGAATTTACCATGCTGGAGTGGGCGCGTCTGGGCGCCGAGCTCCTCCAGATCGAGGCCGACGCCGAAGCCCTGATCCGCGCCGCCTGGCATAGCGTGGGAAGGCCGATCCTGCGCTGGGAGGGCCGTCCCATCGACCTGGAAGGCCCATGGGAGCGTCTGAGCGTCGCGACGGTGATCGAGCGGGTCTGCGGGCGCTCCCTCCCTGATTTTTCGCTTTCCAGCCTGAATGTGGCCTCCGCGGACTTGGACCTGCCTCCCGACTTCCGCACCGACCGTAGCCTGCTGCTCTCCTATCTCCTGTCTGAGGCGGAGCCATGGCTGGGAAGTCCGCATCCTACCTGGGTGATCGACTGGCCGGCCTGGATGACCCCCTCTGCTGGGCTGCAGCCGCACCGCCCTGATCTGGCCTGGCGCTCCGAGCTTTTTCTGGGCGGTCTGGAGCTGTGCGACGGCTTCCCCTTCCTGGTGGATGTACAGCTTCAACAACGCCTTTTTGAGGAGGAGCTGGAGGCTCGGCGGGAGGCCGGACGGCCCATGGTGCGCCTGGATCGTCGCTACCTGGATATGTTGGCGAGCGGGCTACCGCCGGGGGCGGGCATGGCGCTGGGGGTGGACCGCCTGATGATGCTCCTGACCGGCGCGACCACCATCGACACGGTGCTTGCCTTTCCCTGGGAAGATCGCTAAGAAGTGGCCGACGGAAGCGATAGAAGTTCCTGAGTCACCGCAAGCTCCAGACCCAGCAGGTCTGCCGCACCCAGCTCCAGGCTTTCGAAGAAGCTGCGGAGCACGCTACGTTCCGGGGCACTCACTCCCCCTTCCACATGGGCCATCAACAGCGCCATTTTGGCAAAAAGCAGGCGCTGTTCTTCGGTGGCCAGCGCATCCTTCAGCTCGTCGGGGCTGATAGGAAGCAGGGTGCTCATGCCCAATTCTCTGGCCATCGACTGGAGTAAATGCTGCTCCCGAGGATGGAGACCGTCGGCACGCGCGATGCTGTAGAGGGCA
This sequence comes from uncultured Pseudomonadota bacterium, assembly GCA_903891165.1. Taxonomy (GTDB): domain Bacteria; phylum Myxococcota_A; class UBA796; order UBA796; family SXON01; genus CAITDR01. The sequence goes on along the minus strand of CAITDR010000239.1, from coordinate 2,793 downwards.
CGCACCAGCGCACGAGTCGCCGACGCATCGAGAGGGATTTCCGGGAAGAACTGCATGAGGGGAGCCTATCCCGCTTTGCCGGCCCATGCACTCGGGATAGCCCAGGGAAGATGCCCACCATCCACCTGCCTGTTCGCCGTGCCGCCATGATCGCTCGCTGGAAGCCCGTCCATCGCGGCCATGCGGTAGTGCTGCGCGCGCTAAGCAAGATCTGCGAGGAGCTGATCATCGGGTTGGGGAGCTCTAATATCCTTGATGCGCGCTCCCCTTTTTCGGCCTGGGAGTCGGCTGAGATGATCCGGCGAGTGCTGGGTCCACGGCCCGGCCTGAGCTTCCGGGAGCTGCCCGATCTCTACGACGGGCCACGCTGGCGCCAGATGGTGGTGGAGCAGTTCGCCCCCCTCGACCTGCTCTTTACCGGAAATCGCTACGTGCGCGACCTGCTGCAGAATGACTTTCTGGTCCTCCATCCTGTACAATTGCTATCGGAGGCTGAGCGTCTGCCGCTTTCTGGCACCGATGTCCGGACTGCGATGGGTCGAGGGGAGGACTGGACCCGGCTGGTGCCACCCGAGGTCGCGGCCTTTCTGGAGGAGGAGGGCATCGCCAATCGGGTCATTTCCCGCTGGGGGACACAGCTTGCGGATCCCCAGTCAGGAGCTTCAACGGACCCAAAATCGGCGTAGCTCATTTCAGAGTCACGTCGTATCGCAAAGAGAATCTCCCTTCCGGCCCGGCGCAGAAAGCGTCGGGCGGATAGGAGGTGGGCATGCTGCTCCATTGTCCATGAGTACTGAGGGGCTCCTCCGGCTGCTTCGTGCCCGTGATCCGGATCTGGTGGACCAGGGGGTGGCTCTGGCCGTTGCTCTGGGTGATCCACAGCTTTTTGACTCCCTTCTGGATGGCGTAGAGTACGGAGAGTATTCCAACCGGGGCCGCTTCCGCGACAGCGACCGCCGCTGGATCTTCGTCCCCAATGCTCTCTTTTCGGGAAGCCGTAGTACCCAGCCCCTCCTGGATCGGGCCATGCTGGGCCTCATCGCCCTGGCCCCCCCGGAAAGTCTGGTTGCCAGCGAGTTGCGTGATCAGGTCCACGACCTGTGGCTGGGCGGCCCGGAAAACGAAGGTACTTCCCTTGATCTGGGTTGGATCAGCGCCTTCAGGGCGCTGCAGCGCCTGAGCCTGCACCACCACCGTCCCCTTCGGGGAACGCTTACACTTCCCGCCTTAAAAGTCCTGATCCTCCACGCCTGCAGCCTTCCCGAAGCGCTGTCCTGCCTCGATCTGCCGGCGCTGGAGGAGCTGGTGCTGATCGGGACATCTCTGCCCCACCTCGACGGGCTCTCCTCCACCAGCCGTCTGCGCAGCTTGGGGCTGCATGGGGGCGGAATCCTCCGTCTGGATGGCCTGGAAAAGCTCTCGGCCCTGGAGGAGTTGAGCCTCTCGGACATCCCGGCCTCCCCCTCGCTGGTGGGCCTTGGGAAGCTCCGGCGCCTGAGCCTCCACGCCCTCCCCGCTCCGCTGCCCTCTTTCAGCAATGTCCCCACACTACGTGAGCTTTCCCTCTCCGACCTCCCCGCCTGTGATCTGGCCACGGTCCACTCGCTGCCCCAGCTGGAGAGCCTTCGGGTGAGCATGGAGCCCTCTTGCCCCAGGCTTCATGGTCTGGCAATGACAGGGCTGCCACAACTACGAATTCTGGAGCTGGAAGCCGAGGAGTTAGGCGACCTCCGGGGCTTGGAGCTGCTGCCGGCGCTGGAGCGGCTGGAGCTGCGCAGCCAGGCAACGGTGGACATGGCCGCGGTGGGGCGCCATAGCGGCCTGAAGGCTTTGGCGCTGGTCGCGCCTGCCCTGTCGATCATCGAGGAACTTCCAGCTCTTCTTCAACAGCTTTCGGTCTGCGCCCCCGCCCTGAACCTTCTGACCGGCCTTCCACCCGGTCTTGAGGAGCTGTACCTTCCTGGATGTACCTCGCTTACCGAGCTGGATCTGACCGTGTGTCCCAACCTGACCCTGCTTTCCCTGGACGGCTGCAGCGCGCTCCGGGTGATTCATGGAACGAAGCACCTTGTCCACCTGCGCACCGTGGACCTGCGCCAGGCGCGCAGCCTCCGAGAAGTCCCCATGTTGGCGGGATCCCGCGAGCTGCGGGCGGTGGCCATCGCGGGTTGTGCGCTGGCACGGCACAATTTTCCCCCGTTGCTCCGCCCGGTCCTCACCGCCGATCCCCGTGTGGACCTGGAAGCCATGCGCGACGCGCCCCCTCCTTTGCGCGACGCTCGTCCCCGCGATGAAAGTGCCTTTCAGACCTTTTTGAAGCGCCTGCGCATCCGGGACATGGAGGCCATCGACGCCACCGTGGCCGACCTGCGCGCCTCGGTGGAGGCCTTTCCTGAGCGACTTATCTGGTTTGAACGCTATCTTTCCGGCACCCAGCTCGTGGAGCGGAAGTCCGCCGTCAGCCGTCGGGAGGAGCAGGTTTTAGAACCCGGGCCACTTCTTAAAGGAACCCGTACCGACGTGCCCTACCGGGAGTATGCCACCCTCGCACTTCTTGCGGCCGCACCACCGGAACTGACCGAGGCCAAACGACTACGCGAGAGTATCCATCGCCTCCGAATCAGCGGACATATCCGCAGCCCAAGAGATCCAGACGCTCCGGTGCAGCTGGCGCCGCTGCTCCGCTTGGAGCAGCTCCACAACCTCGTGGTGGAAGCCGCCCATCCCCTCCGGGGTTCCGAATTGCTGGCGGGGCTGCAGCTCCAGAGTTTGGAATTGGTAGGTTGTACCGGT
>CAITDR010000238.1 GCA_903891165.1 uncultured Pseudomonadota bacterium | reverse complement strand
GGCGGCCATGAGCGGGATCTTTCTGCCTCCGGGGACCCGGCGGGGCCTGAACGATGCCATTCCCAAACGTGAAGGGCCCAAAACTGCCGCGGGCAAAGCGCTGGGACAACGGATCTCGCCGCTGATGGAGCGACTCTTCACGCCGGAGGTCGAAGAGCTGGGCGAGCATCTGGGCCTTCCCGACGCGGCGGACTGGCTGGACCGTCTGGCTTCCTGTGTAGAACAGCAGCTCGGACGCCGGGATGAGGCGGTCGCCGCTCGGCAAGAGCTGGAGCGGGCCACAGCTACCAGTGCCAACCGCCACAACTGGGTAAAGGTGCTTCGGGGCCACATTGATCGCACGGTCCGCTCGCCGTACCAGCGCTGGCTGGACTACCGTGCCATCGGCCGCTGGTTGGATGGGGACGCGCTGGGGGAGCGGCTCGGCGAGGAGGCCGAAGCCGCCGGTCTGCGCCTGGAGCTGCTTGCGGACAGCCTGGGCATGCCGACCCCGGCCCTGCCCCTGGAGCACCGGCTTTGGGACCTGCTGCTGCGGCTGCTGGCCGACGAACCCCGATCCGCCACCCGTCGTGCAGCTGCACGCTCGGCCGTTGCGCAACTTTCGCTGGTGCCGCGTCGTAGCTGGCAGGAAGCCCAGGAAAAACTTTCCAAAGCGCTCTTGGAGCGTCTGTACTCCCATAGCGCCGACCCGCTGGTCGCACGGGCGGCCGTAGGGCTCTTGCCCTACCTGGAGGAGGACGGCTACCATCGTTTGTGCAGTTTGTTGGTTCCACGGGAAGAGAACGATCATTTCCTGGTCCGGGCGCGAGCGGTCGAGACCGCTTTGGGCTGGCTGGGTCCCGAGGTGGTGCGGAAGAGCCTGAACGATCCCAGCCAGACGGTGCGGATGGCACTGGCCAACGCCCTGAGTCGGCAGGAAGATAGCGTCTCTGAGAGCCTGCTTCTGTTGCTGGCGGAAGACCCCGAGGAGGAGCTGCGCGCTGAGGTCACATTGTTGATTGCGGCTGCCTCTCCACAAAACCAACGCTACTGCGATGGGACAGTCCGCCGCCTCAAAGATGTGCGGAATGTGGCCCGCCGAGCTGCCGACGGCTTGGGCGAGGCCTGGGATGGCCAGACCCCTCCGCCGGACGTTCTCCATGCGTTGGAAGCCGCACGCGATGGAGACGACCCGGTTCTCGGCGATCGTGCTGCCTATGCGCTGGCGCGGATGTTGCTGCCCGCCCCCCCACGTGAGCTGGTGGAGCTGCCCCCCGGGGACAGCGCGACCCTGCTTCTGAAGGGGCGGGATCCCCTGGAAATTGCGCAGTCGCTTACACCGATCGCTACGGAAGACCTCGGCTATGACCTGGAGCTTCGTGGTCCTGCTATTCGTGTAAACCGTGGAGACCATCGGCAGGCACGCCTGTGGCGGGTCCTCCATGAGCTGCGCCACCGCTCCCCGACCAAACGGCAGGGGGCACCCCACCTTCTGGGCCGGGTGACCCGGGGCACCATCCGCGTGCCGCCCGGCCGGATGACCGAAGCTACCCCCACCGCCGTGCCCGGACAGCGGGTTTTTGCGGCTCCTTATTGGGGTTGGGCGCCCTATCTCCCCTCGGTGGAAGACTATCTGGACGCGCTCGGCGCCGGTGTGATCAAGATCGTGACGCCGCGCGGCGTTACGGAGGTCCATCCCCCCGCAAACCCCATCCGGCGGATCCGGGCTTGGGCGTCGATTAACCTGGGTTTTTCCCGGTTTGATCAGCTCCGTCAGGCCAGTCTGGCCTCCCTGGACCGGTCCACCCGCAGCCGGTTTGTAGGTGCACTTCAGGATCTGGGCTTTCGGACCAAGCATATTCCCGTCGGGGACCAGACCGCCCAGCCGATCTCAGACCTGTTCCTGTCGCTGCTCGCCCCGCTGGCGATGCTGGTGAACCCCTACCGCAACACTGCGGGTGAGCTGGTAGTGGTCCTGGTAATCCTGGGGATCATGCTAATGATCTCCACATGGAACGTGCGCGGGCGTGTGCGAGCCGATCGCGATGCCATCCCCCTGACACTCGGTGGCTGGGGGACCCGCGGCAAGAGTGGCTCAGAGCGGATGAAGGCCGCAATCTTTGAAGGCTTGGGGATTTCCTTTTTCTCCAAGACCACCGGTTGTGAGGCCATGTTCCTCCATGCGGTGCCGGGCGCCAGAGCAGAGGAGATTTTCCTCTTTCGACCTCTGGATATGGCGTCGATCTGGGAAAACACCCAGACTCTCTCCATGGCCCGGCGCCTGGGGGCGCGGGTCTACCTCTGGGAGTGTATGGCGCTGGCCGGACGCTACGTGGACCTGCTGCAGCGCGAGTGGGTCCAGGACGATGCCTCCACCCTGACCAACGCATACCCCGATCACGAGGATGTCCAGGGGCCTACGGGCATGGATGTGGCCGAATCTATTGGAAATTTTGCCCCATCCAATGCACTCTTGATCACCACCGAAGAGCACATGGTGCCGGTGGTGACCTGGGCAGCGAAGTCCCGGCAGAGCAAGGTGATCCATGTCCGGCACGGCGAGGGCCAGCGCCTGCCCGCCGACCTGCGGGCCCGGCTGCCCTACCGCGAGCACCCCCGCAACATCTCGATGGTGTTGGCACTGGCGACGGAGCTGGGCATCGACCCACTGGAAGCCCTTGTATTGATTGGAGATCATGTCGTGCCCGATCTGGGGGCGCTGTTGGCGCTGCCCCCGGTACGCTACGACGGCCGCCGGTTGCGCTTTATCAACGGGCACTCGGCGAACGATCTTGCGTCCTTCCAGAATTGCTGGCGAATGGTCTCCCACGTAAACACAAAAGAGAGCAACTGGGTGGTGGTGGTGGTGAACAACCGCCACGACCGCGTGGCGCGCTCCCGGGTTTTTGCGCGGATCCTGGTGCGTGAGGCGCCCGCCCACCGCTACGTATTGATCGGCTCCAACCTCCAGGGCTTCCAGCAGTTTGTCGAGGAAGCACTTACCGAGTTTCTTCCTACCCTCGCGCTTAGCGGCGATAAACCGCTGGCCGATCAGGTCGCCCAGCTCCTGTCCTACCACCGCATCGGCGATCCTGGCCTCCTGGGGCGCGCTTGCCTGAAGGGTCTGGAGCTGGGTGCCGAGGGGGCAGATGAGCTGGTGGAAGCTCTGAGAGTGGCCCCCCCCGCCGACTCCCCCGTGCTGTCTGCCTGCCGACGATTGCCGGGGCCGGTGGCAAGCGCCATCGAGAGACTTGCCGAGCTTGCCGCAAAAGAAACGCCCGTATTGCGTGAGGCGAGCGCGCGGAAAGAGGTGCAGGAGAGCCTGACCGCACACCTGCGTGAGGCCAACGCCCGCTGGCGCGCCCTCAAAGCCCTCCAGAAAGCCGCGCCAAGCCTGGGGATTCCCGGAACGGAAAAGGCCCTTCGCGCCCTGTGGTCGGAGCTGACCCATGCCAACATGGTGGTGGTGGCCGACCTGCATGCCTCGGGTGATCTGGTCCGGCATCAGGTGTCGATGGCGTCGCCGCCGGGCCTCGTGGTGGAGGCGATGGGTTGCCAGAACATCAAGGGTACCGGGTTGGAGTGGGTGTATAACTGGATGAACCTGCTCTCCCTCCAAAAACTGCTGCGGCGGCTGGACGACCCCTCCGCCGCCGTGCGCGGCAATACCCTCCAGGAGCTGCAGCGCTTCGACGGTTGGAGCCTGATTGCCTGCCTGCACGCTCGGGAAGTCTTGGAAAACAGACCAGAAGCGGCAGCGTTGGTTGCCAGCCTGGATCGACGTATCCACGAGCGTCGGGGCGCCCTGGTGCGCCGCGACAGCCGGGCCGGCATCGACAAGGTGCTGGATCTGGTGGAGCGGGTGGTCGAACCCTTCCATGCGGTGTGGCGCCGCGGGCAGGCCGATCTGGTCTTCCGAGAGCTGTGTGACCGCCGGATCTCCCACCCGCGGGCGGCGCTGGTCCTCCGCGAGCTGACCGAGTTGCAGAAGGGTGGTTGGCTGCGTAAATGGTGGAAGAAAGGACGGAGACGCTGATGTTGTGGACCCTGCTCTTGGCCTGTGCGCCGGGCCCCTACTCGGTGGTGATCGACGTGGTCGGCGAGGGCGGGAAGCCCCTTCCCCAGGCGGTGGCCCGGCTCGGCGAACAAGAGTGGAAGGCCAATGACGACGGTCGTATCCGTATAAGCCCGCTGTTAAGACCGGTGATGCTCACGGTGAGCGCGCCGGGAAAACTGGCGGAACCTGTCCCTGTAGGCCGCGAGGACGGTCAGGATGTAGTGCCGCTTACACTCCTCGATGATGCCAATGGCACCCGGCGGGTGCTGCACAGTGCTGGCGACGTGATGTTGGGACGCCGCTATGTGGAGCCCACCGAGGGGGAGCCGCTGCTGCGCCCGGGCGATGGTGGCGATTCCGCCCGTGCCGTGGTTTCTGACCTATGGACTGCCTTTTCGATGGCTGACCTGCGTCTGGTAAACCTGGAGACGGTGGTCGGCAACTTCTCCGATGCCGAGGCCTATCCCGGAAAGCGTTTTTTGTTACTTACCCCGCCCGATGGCCTTGCGGCACTGCAGCAGCTCTCCGTGGATGTGGCCGGAGGCGCCAACAACCACGGGCGGGACTGGCTGGAGCCGGGCATCCTCTCCACCTTGGAGGAGCTGGAACGTCGTGAGATCGGCCATGTGGGCCTTGGAGTCGATGAGGAAGAAGCAGCCACTCCGGTGATCCAGGATCTGGGTGGTATGAAGGTGGCGGTGTTGGCGTGGACCTCGGTGGACGGCGACTACGTGAACGACCAGTACCCCCTGGACGAGACGACGGCGCCCACCGAAATCGACCCAGCAGAAGCTTGGATCTGGGAAAGCCGAAGCTGGGGAGAGGCCAACTTTGGCGTGCCGGTGGCCTCCCGGCGTATCGGCTCGGCCTGGGTCACCTACGAGGAGGCGATCAAAGCGCTGTACCGCATCGATGTCGGCGAAGAAGAGCTTTCGGAGGAGGAGCTGGCGGCCGGGGAGGCACAGCTCTGGGCCTCAGTCACGGCAGTGTATCCAGAATTACAGGATTGGGTGGCGCGACGGGGCCACGGGGGTGGGAATCGCTGGGAGGAGGAGGCTGCGACTACCGCGATCAGCGCGGCGCAGGCCGAGGCCGATCTGGTGGTGGTGCAGCTGCATATGGGCTTCCAATTTGCCCCCGCCCGCGGCGATGGGGTGGAAGATGCTGCCCACGCCGCCATCGACGCCGGGGCCGATCTGGTGGTATGCCACCACCCGCATGTGCTGCAGGGGCTGGAGTGGTACCGGGGCAAATTGATCGCTTGGAGCACCGGAAATTTCCTGTTCGATCAGGACTTTTTATCGACTTTTCAGGGTGCCTTTCTGCGGACGATTTGGGAGGAGGACGGCAGCCTCGTGCAGGCACGCCTGGTGCCCACCTTCCTGGATGCCTACCGACCGGTGCCCAGCGTCGGCTGGTTGGCACGTTCGACGCTGCAAAAACTCTGGGATCGGAGCGTGCTGGACGCCACTGCCCAGCGTGGGGTGGACCTGGGTGTACGCACCGTCCAACGTGCACGGGGCGACAACGCGCAGGCGCCTGGGTTTGTGTGGGAGCACAATACTGCCCGACTTACCGAAGGCCTTGCCGACGTACCCGTCAGCCGCGTGGAGGTGCCGGAAGAGGGGGTGTTGACCCTGGATGCGCCCATCGTCTCCCTGGTCCCCCAGAAGGGGGTGGAGCTGGGTCGATCACTCTTTGGCCTCGGGCACTTTGACGACGCGGATGCCGATGGCGAGGACCTGGATACCCCAGGATGGACCTTTGACTCCAGCGATGTCCGCCTCTCCACCTCTGGCTCCCTGCTCTTGACACGTCAAGGAGGAAACAACGACCGGGTGTCGGCACGCAGCATCGCTCGGGTGCCACTCCTGGCCCACCGGCTCTACCAGGACGCCGAAGGTGTCCAGCCTCTGGATGGCGCCCCGCGCTTCGCGGTGCGGCTGCGCTACCGGGAAAGTGGCGAGCAGGAGCTCGGCAGCATCCGCCTCGCGCTCTACTACTTCGACGACCTGAACCCCACCGAAGATCCCGAGTCCACCTTGCTACGTGAAGTGGAGCTTCCCCTTCCCAAAGCGGCGGCCTGGCAGGATGTCGAGCTACCGCTGACCGAAGAGATGCTGGCCCCGGTTAATGGCCAGACGCCCAACGCGGCCCTGCTCTATGTGTCGCTTTCGCCGCCCAATACCTGGAAGACGACCCTGGAGATCGACTGGATGGACGTGGTGGAGTGGCGGGATCTGTCGGCCGAACCTGCAGGCTGGAGCGCCGTACAGTGGCTGCGCAGTACCGACGGCAACTCCCACCGGGTAGAGCTGCGCCAGCAGAGCTGGTAGCGGGGAGGAAGTCGTCTTCCCCCCCCCGGTTATGGGACCGGCATGCCGCGGTCGTGACTACAGACAAGCCCCGGAAGGAGCCTCCACCGTAGAAAGGCTCGGTGTGGCCTTCGCAGGCAAAGAAGTCGTGGTCCGCGGCGAAGAAGACGCCTGACCGCTGCCTCCTCCCCCCCCTACTCCTTGCTACGCAGCGGCAGCAGTGCCCGCAGCCGCGGCTCACGCAAACCCAGACCTACCCAAATCAGCACGCCCAGAACCACCGCAGGCGTCGGCGCCTCTCCCAAGCGCACATGGGTTGCTGTGGCACCGCCGAGGTAGGCGGTGGTCAATAGCGCGCCCAGAACCGAGGTCTGCGGAACCACATAGAGCAACACACAAAACAGCTCGACCACACCAAGCGGCGTGAGCACCGACTGCTCAAAGCCAAAGTGCTCAAAGCCCTCCACCACCGCGGCAGCATGGGTGAGCTTCATAATTGCGCTGCCCGTGAGGGCCAACGCGGGAAGGGCAGAGACGATACGACCCGCCCAAAGTACACCAGAAGAAGGAGTAGACATTTTAAAGATGTATGTGACTCCGCCTGACAGAGCTACAGCTTCCGCAGGTTGTGTAGTCCACTCCTCCTTCTGAAATCCCCCTTCAGTCGCCGCTCCTCCGTCCGATACCCTCTCCCGGAGGCCTATATGGAGCTGCTGGAGCAGGCACGAGCCCACAAGAGTGCTGGGCGGCACAAAGAGGCGGTTGTATTGTTCCGGCAGATACTGGATGAAACCAGCGGACCGAACCTCATCGCCGAGGTGCTCCCCTCCTATCAAAAGGTGGACCCGGTGGAGGCGGAACGTTTGACGCGCCAAGCCCTGGCCCAGCTTCCCGATCATCCGCTCCTGAACCACCACCTGGGCGAAGCCCTGGCGCGCCAGGGACGGAGCGCCGAAGCCATCCCCCTCTTCCGCGCCGCCGTCGCGAGCTCTCCGGTATTGGCAGAGCTACAGGGAGGTGGAAGACCCTGGACGACCCTGGATCCAACGGTCCCCTGCCCCGCCTGCGGCCGGATCGAGGGAAAGCCTATCTGGGTAGGCAATGCGTCGGCCACCCAGAAGCACCTGGGACTGATCGACCCGGTAAAAATCTGGCTCCGCTGTGATGGCTGTGGCCTGGTGCGGGTGCCCAACCCTGCACCGCCGGAACGCCTGGACGCCTGGTATCAGCAGACCTATTCCGCTGGGGAGACGCACAGCCCCCCCACCGGATCCCAGCTGCACCAGATCCTGGGCCAGTACGAAAATCTGCTGGACCGTGTGCAACGCCATCGCGATGAAAGGGGCGGACGACTGTTGGAGTTAGGGGCCTCCTGGGGACTCTTGATGGCCACGGCCCGCTGGCTAGGCTTTGAGGTACACGGCCTGGAGCTGGCCGGAAAGGCGGCATCCTGGGGCCGCGAGCGCCTGGGCCTGGACCTGCAACAGGGCCGTATTCCCGAGGATCTTCCGAATGGTAGCTGGGATGTGATCGTGATGCTGGAGGTGATCGAACACCTCACCCATCCCGATGCAGTGCTTTCCGCCCTGCGTGCACGCCTGCGCCGCGGTGGGCAGTTGGTCCTGTCCACTCCCCTGCTCGACCATCCTTATCACCAGGTTGTCGGCTATGAAGATCCCATGTGGGGCGTTCCCGGCCACCTGATCTACTATGACCGCCGCACGCTTCAGGACGCCCTGGAGCGCGCCGGTCTGCGGATGGTGGAGTGGTGGTCCTCTCCCCGGCACCTGGGCTCGGGAATGGTGTTGGCGACCGCCGCATGAGTCTCTGCCTCTGCACGATCGTACGGAACGAACAGCATTTTTTGGAGGGAATGCTGCATTCGGTGCGGGGGGTGGTGGACCGGATCATTGTGGTGGACACCGGCTCTACCGATCGGAGTGTGGAGATCGCTCAAAAAGCGGGTGCCACGGTTCTTTTTCAGCCTTGGGGACAGGACTTTTCGGCTCCCCGGAACCTTGCGGTGGCGCAGCTCTCCGGCGGCTGGGTGCTGGTGCTGGATGCCGACGAGCGCCTCGGGCCCGGCGTCGGAAATGTTCTCCGTTCGGTCTTGACCCGTCAAGATGTTGATATCGGCCTGCTCCCGCTGCATAACGCCCGCAGGCTGGAGGACACTGCCGCCCAGATCCTCTCTGGAGAAGCCCGACAGGGGGCGCCGATCCTGGTGGCGCGCCTCTTCCGCTGGCACCCGGAGCTGCGCTGGGAGGGGCTGATTCACGAGAGCCCCCGTCGCTATCTGGAAAGTCGCCCTGCCGCGCGGATCGATGCGCCCATCCTCCACTATGGCTATGTGGAGCAGCTTCGAAAGGCCAAAAGTGCGGCCGACCGGAACCTGCCGCTCCTGGAAGAAAGCTGCCGCCGCCAACCGGAGGAGCCCCTACCATTTATGTATCTCGGTCGTGAGCTGGCCATGCTGGGTCGGCCCGAAGAAGCCGCTGCCGCATGGGAGCGTGGCTGGGCATTGTTGCCGGCGCGCCTCGCCCTCCCCTCCCCCCCTCCCCTGGTCGGCCTTCCCACCCAGCGGGCACAAGGGCAGCTGGAACGTGGGGAAGTAGACGATGCACTCCGCACGCTGCAGCAGGCCCGGAAGCTGCTCGGCGACCACAGCAACTTCCTGTGGTTGGAGGCGCGCTGCAAGCTGTGGTTGGCGTTGAAGCCCGGCGAGCCGGCCCCTCAGCAGCAGCTTTTGGAGGCCTTAAAGCTGCTGGAACAGGTGCAGCAGCGCGGGGAACAGGCGCTCGCCGACCCGCTGGTCGAGGGGGTGGGCGGCTGGCGATCCGCCGAGGACCTCGCGGTGGTCCACCTGCTGCTGGGAAATGTTTCCGCCGCTCTGTCGGTGGCCCCCGCCACACCAGCGGGAGAGCTATGCCGCTCGGAGGCAAAAATCCTTGGGGGAGAGGCGGAGAAGGTGCTGGCCACGCTGCAGTTGGACAGCGCCGACAGCCTGCTCCTTGCGGCCTTAGGCGCCGAACAGCTGGGTGCCCGCACGGATGCCGAGGAGCTGGTGCGCCAGGCGCTACGGCGGGGAGCTTGGCTCTCGGTCCATCGTCAGCTTCTAAGCCGTGAACTGCTTGCCAAGCTGCTTTTTCTCCGCGGTACCCCCACGCCGGGCCCCGGGGACTACGGCAGACTGGCGGGACTCCTGGAGTCTGGGCAGCTGCCCCCGGGGCCGCCCATCGCTCCGACCTCC
>CAITDR010000237.1 GCA_903891165.1 uncultured Pseudomonadota bacterium | reverse complement strand
TCCGGCTATCGCCTCCTGGTCGGACTCGGTGTGCTGGCGATGACCAGCGCCTACTCCGGCCTGGGCGGGGTTTCCTATCGCCAGCTGCTGCCCTATTTTGAGATCTCCCTCGCGGCACTCCTGATCTTCCTGCTCACCCAGGTCTGGTACGACCGCCGCCCGGCCACCGCTGTGGACCTGTACGGACAGGTGGCGCTGGACGTGTTGGGGGTGAGTATGCTGGTCTACCTGAGCGGCAGTGGCTCCTCGCTGGTGGCCTTCCTCTACTTCCCGGTGATCGCCGCTTCTCCCTTCCTGATCCCCGGCGCCGCTGCCCTGTGGACCGGGCTGATGGCCTCCATCGGCTACTCTCTGGCGGTGGGTGCCCTGGGTCCCACCAACCTCTTGTTGCTGGTCTACGAGCTGGTGCTGCGACTGCTGGCCTTTTTCCTGGTGGGCCTGATCATGGACTCCTATGTGCGGCGCTACCGTCGCTTGGAGGTAGAGCACGCTACGGTTTTAGACCAGGTTCGAGCTGGAGTTATTTCCACCGACGCCCAGGAGCGGGTGCGCGACATGAACCCGGCCGCCAAGCAGATGATGGGCGGTGTACTTGGGAAAAGCCTGAGCGAGCTGTTTCCGCGTCGTGGCGACAGTGCCACCTGGGAGGAGCAGCGCGGCATCAAGGTCTATGTGTGCAGCCAGGCGCCGCTGCCCCAGTCGGGCTGGGTGGTGGTGATGGACGACGTGACCGAGCTCTATCGGGCACGCGAAAAATCCCTGCGACAGGAGCGCTTTGCGGCTGTAGGACGTCTGGCGGCCTCGGTTGCGCACGAGATCCGTAACCCGCTGGCCAGCATGTCTGGCTACCTTCAGATGATCGCCGAGGACGTAGACAATCGTCTTGCCCTGCTCGCACTGGAGGACGCTCGCCGTCTGAACCGGCTGGTGGAGGACTTTCTTCAAACCGCGCGTGCGCCGGTGTTGCGACGTAGCCAGCAGGATCTGGCCGAGCTGGCGCAGGATGTGGTCGCTGCCTTCCGGCTGGACCCGCGCGCCGCCCAGATAGAGGTGGAGCTGATAACGCAGCCCTCTCCTGCCAAAATCGACCCCGATCGGATCCGTCAGGTACTATTGAACTTACTGAACAATGCCGCACAGGCCATGCCAAGCGGGGGCCGGGTGCAGCTGCAGGTACAGCCCAGCATGGCGGTGGAGGGGGTGCCGGAGGGGGTGGACATCTGGGTGCGTGACGAGGGCACAGGGGTAGCTCACCAGGATCTACGCCGAATTTTTGACCCCTTCTACACGACACGGGCGGGCGGCACCGGCCTGGGACTCGCCGTGGTGGAGCAGATCCTGAGCGGGCACGGCGGTCATGTGACGGCGTCACGGCGCCCGGAGCGGGGAATGGAGTTCCACCTGTGGCTGCCCTCCGAGGCACCCGATATGCCCAGCGAGCTGCCTGTGGAGCTTCTGAATGGCAAGTGAGCGCCTCCTGGTGATCGATGATGTGGCCTCCTTGCGGGAGTTCCTGGGGATCTTTTTCCGCCGGGAAGGCTACGATGTGAAGACGGCGGCCTCAGGAGAGGAGGGGCTGGAGATTTTTGAGCGCTGGCGCCCCGACCTGGTGATCACCGATCTCCAGATGCCAGGGATCAACGGTCTGGAATTGCTGCGCAAGGTGAAGGAGTGGGCAGCCAAAGACGGCGTGGATGTACCGGTGCTCCTGATCACCGCCCACTCCACCATCTCCACTGCCGTGGATGCGATGCGGGAAGGGGCATTCGACTACATTCCCAAGCCTTTTTTGAATGAAGAGCTTCGGATAACGGTTGGAAAAGCCCTATCGATGCGTCGTCTTGCGGCTGACAACGCCCGGATGCGTGCCGAGCTGGGCGAACGCTACCAACTGGGACAGCTGGTTGGGAACTCTGCGGCGATGCAGCAGGTCTATACCTTGGTGCGGCGGGTGATGGGCACCCGCATCAACTGCCTGATCATCGGCGAGAGTGGTACCGGCAAAGAGCTGGTGGCGCGTGCGGTACACTATGGCTCCGAGCGCTCGGCGGGGCCCTTCATCGCGGTAAACTGTGGGGCCATCCCCGAAAATCTCTTCGAGAGTGAATTGTTCGGCTATCGGAAGGGAGCCTTCACCGGCGCGACCCGTGACAAGCAGGGCATGTTTGCCGCTGCCCACAATGGCACCCTCTTCTTGGATGAAATCGGAGAGATGCCGCTGTCGATGCAGGTAAAAGTGCTGCGTGCCCTGGCCGAGCGGAAGATCGCGGTGGTGGGCGATACCAACGAGACACCGGTGGATGTGCGCGTGGTGGCCGCCACCAACCGCAACCTGGAGCAGGAGGTGAAAGAGGGGAGGTTCCGAGAGGATCTTTACTGGCGCCTGAACGTGGTGCAGATTGATCTGCCGCCACTGCGGGACCGCCGCGAGGACATTCCCGCCCTCTCCATGCACGTCTTGGAGCGGATCGCCAAGGAATATGGAAAGAAGGTCCATGGTTTTACACCGGAGACCATGGCGCTGCTCAAGAATTACCGCTATCCCGGAAATGTACGGGAGCTCCAGAACATCGTCGAGCGGGCGGTCGCCTTGGAGAGTGGTCCGTTGGTGACCCCCAGCTCGCTGCCGGAGCGGGTTCAGGGAGAGGTATCGGTGGCCGCCCACGGGGAGGTAGAGGAGGAATTTCAGGTAGAAGGCATCGATCTGGAGGCACGACTGCGTGCGGTAGAGCGGCGCTACCTGGAGCAGGCGCTGGTGGCCACCGAAGGAAACAAGACTCAAGCCGCCAAATTGCTGGGGATCACCTTCCGGTCGCTCCGCTACCGGCTGAAAGCCTTTGATATGGATGGGGGAGAGTAAGGGCAGCACCCGGCCGGCGTTTTGGAAGATGCGAAGGCTACAACGCTACGGCAATTTCGGGGTTCACCGCTGATGTGGGCTTTCCTCCTCCTTTCCTGCGGCAGCCCCTCGGCAGCTCCACCCGCAACCCGGTCTCCAGGGGTGCAGACCCCCGCTGACGTTGCGGCGCCCCCTCCGTCACCCAGCTGGCCCGCTGCCGGCACCCCGCTGCTCCAGCTCTCCGATCCCGCCCCACCTACAAAAATCTTTCTTGACCCAGGTCACGGCGCCCCTAAAAATGCCGGAAACACCGGCGTCCGCTGCGAGCAGGAGCAGGCGGTGATGTTGCGACTCGCACAGCGACTGGAGACTCCTCTGAAAGAACGGCAGCTTGCCATTGGGCTCAGCCGCCAGGATCATTCGGTCTCCTATGATACACGTCTAAAGCAAAGCTCCACCTTTGATGCGATGATCTCCCTCCATTCCGACTCCCGGGCGGGCCTGGGCTGGGCACAGGCGACCAGCGGCTGTTGGCAGACTTTTGGGGCGGCGGGCATGGCCATCCTGTATTCAGACGAGGGGGAATCGAGCTTGGTGGAGGCCCGGCGCAAGCTGGCCCGTGCCATCGCCACGCGCATGGCATCCGTCGGCTTCCAAATGTATTCGGGAACCGACTATTCAGGGCTCTACGACCCAGATGACGTAGCGGGGGTCTTCGTGGATCGCCACGAGCCCGCACAACGTATCCGCCTCCTCCGGCGTCCCAAGGTCCCCTCCGTCATCATCGAAACGCATGACAGTCACGACGTGGAGGAGGCAGAGCGATGGGAAGAGGAGGCGACAGTCCAGGCTTTTGCCGGAGCGCTGGCGGCCGGGATCGCGGATTGGAGGGCGGGAAAGTAAGGGTGCCCCAAAAGCAGAACACCGCCCGTAGGGGCGGTGCTGTACTCAAAGCCGGGGCTCAGCGCGCCGGAATGTAGCCTTCGCTACATGGAGCATTGGGCTCCCCCAGATGAGCTTCGCAGTAGGCATTGATCTCGCCTGCGCAGAACGCCTCTTCCAGACCCGCGTTCCCGACGTCCTCGCCCATGCCATCCTCCATCTGGATGGTGCACTCGCTCTTGCGGAAGGCCGCTCCGTCGGGCTCGCAGGGACCGTCCATGACCGCCACGCCGAAGTTCAGCACACCATCGTCGATCGGCAGCATGAAGGTCTGCAGCAGCACGGTGAAGGAGATGCCCGCCCGGTTGACGGTGTCCAGCTCGCAGGTTTCGTAGGTGGCGCGACCGGAAGGATAGTAGTCCCGGTTACACTCCTGGAAGTCGATGAAGTGCTCTTCACCCAAAGGATCGGTGTAGGGCAGCTCGAAGGTTCCGATATCTACGCCGGGAGAGCCGGTGTAGTAGGCAGAGAGCCCCGCAAACATATCCAGATCCCCGTCATCGGTGAGGCGATCTTCGTAGAGGAACTCGTTGTTGTCCAGCTCGATGCCCTGGTTCCAGTACACCATCTCTGGATCCATGATCAAGCAGACCTTTCCGCCGGTGCCTTTGAACTGGAAGGTCGCGCCCCCCACTTCGGCATAGGTGTCCGGCTGGCCAAGCTGGCCAAAGAGCAGACCTTCCAGGCCGTTAAAGACCCAGCTGTTGTTCTGCACATCCGCCATCGGGATGGGCTCAAGGTCCCCGAGGTTGACCACACCAGGAACGGTGGTGTCCTTCACAAAGAAGTCCACACCGTCGTGATCACATGCCGTAAGGAGCAAGGCAAGAATGGACATCACTGCTCCGAAATGATGGGGATATCGAGGTTCAGGGTAATCTCTGTGCTTGGATCATCCCCGACGATTGTGCCGCTACTGACCCAGTCATCCGCGTCGATGTACTGTGTGGGCCGGTTCAGGATGTCGGTGTACGCTCCACCCTCGTCGTAGGTCTGGTCGTATTTGTACACGGTGCGACCGCCCGAGGCGCTACACGTTGAGAAGGTACCGTTCAAGTCCAGCTTGTCTGCCGAGATCTGCGGGGCATCCATGAAGCCCCACACCGCCATACCCGGCACAAAAGTGGTGTGGAAGAGCTCAAACTCAGCCACATAGTTGTCGCCCTCTTCCTTGAAGTCGGAGGGACCGATGAAGGCCATATTGTCCGAGGCCACTTCGTAGTAGTAGTCCAGACACTGCTGCTCGAACTCCACCTCGGAATTCAGGATCTCGCCCTGGTTGTCCTTGATGGGGTTCTGCAGGACATTGGTGAAGTAGTCCATCATGTCCGCGTAGTCCGCAAAACGACCAGTAGTCACTTTGCAGGCCAGGAACTTGTAGCAGGCGAAGTCAAAGCGCCCCACCCCGGTGCCGCCATAGGGGAAGGTATCTCCCTCCTCGCCGTCGATCACCGGTCCCTGGAAGGGGATGGGGTAGGGGCGGGAGTTCTCGTCGATGGCGGCATAGGCACCGATGTAGATCGGCCCCAACAAACGCGGATCTTGGAGGGGAACCGTTGACAGGTCAAGAGGGTCGGTGGTCGCCTTCACGTTGCGGGTGGCGGCGGCCTTGGGGACCACCAGCTTGCCCTTGATCTCGGTCTCCCGGATCTCCTCGTTGTAGCCACAGCCTCCCAAGAGGGAAGCGATCAGAATGGTAAGCATCGGCATCCCCTTAGAACTCGTACTTCAGACCCAGCGTACCGTTGATCGGGTACTGGCGACCGTAGACGACGTAGCGGTTCTCGTAGCTGATGTAGGCGTCATAGACGCCGTAGGGCAGCGTGGCATTGGTGATGTTCTCAACCTGACCGTAGGCCTGGAGCTTGCCCTTTTTGACTGGCAGATCCTGGGTAAACTGGACGGCGAGATCGTAGATGGGCTCGTTGCGGCCGTAGGTACCCAGAGGCTCCCGCAGCATGCCGTAGCCGTCCCCAGCCAGATCGTAGACCGCACCACCGGGCGCGTAGTAGTAGCGCGACAGCGGCGAGCCGCTGAAGAACTGGCCGGACACGCCGATCCGGGTGGTCCAGGGGTCGTTGGGAATATCCCAAGCGGCCGCCAGCTTGACCTGGTGGCGCACGTCGGTGTCCAGGTTCCCGTACATCACGTCGATCTGCGAGGGGTTGGAGAGGCCATAGCCCAAGCTGTCCTGCACGGTGCCCTTGGACACCACGTAGGAGTAGGTGAGCTGAGCCAACCAGCGCTCGGCAAAGTTGCGGACCAGCTGCACGTCGGTTTGGTAGTAGTCGCGACGCGACACCAGCGGAGTGCGCAGACGATACAGGGCTTCCAGCTGGCCATTCTTCTGGCCAATGTACTGGTAGCCGTCCTCATCGTAGATGAGGTTGGTTTCGTCGAAGGCATAGACCCCGCGGGTGAACTTCGCGGTGAAGTTCACACCCACGGCCGTGTCCGGCACCACTTCGCGCTGGGCACCGAGCACAAAGGCATCTTCCCGAGGCGCCAGCAGATTGCCGCCCAGATCGTAGGCGTCCCGCCCGTCGAAGCGGGTGTAGACGTTGGAGAAGTTGGAGGTGTTACCGCCACCGTAGGGCTCGCCCAGAAGGATCTTGTAGCCCAGACCCGACTCACCGAGGTAGCGGGTGATGCCGAGGCGCCCGATGTCCGTGAAGCGGCCGTAGCCACCGAAGAACTTGGTCTTCTGGTCGGCGAAGGGATCCCAGGAGATGGAGATACGTGGCCCGAACACCGTCTCCTTCAGGATGGAAGCGCCCACATCGTTGCGGATGTCGGTGGAGTCCAGCCGAAGCCCGCCAAAGATGGTCAGGTTCTCGATGGGCTTGTAGGAGTCGGCCGCAAAAGCCACCCAGTGCGCACCCGAGGCCGAGTAGACGTAGGGGCCGGTGGTCTCATACCAGTAGCCGCTGGCCAGACTGTCCGGATCGTAGGGCACCAGGTAGGTGTCGATGTACATCGAGTTCCCGGAGTAGCCCTGGACGTTGGTCCACCAGGTGCTGTTGTTCTCCGCGCCCACCTTGATGTCGTGCTTGCCCAACAGATCCAGCTGGAGGAAGTTCGCCTTTACCTTGAAGGTGGCATTCCAACGATCATCGATGTAGTAGGTGCCCGAGTTCCGCGCGGAGTAGGCGCCGCCTACACCCACACGACCGGGGGTCTCAAAATCGATGAAGTTTTCTGCCTGGCGCTCTCCACAGGGGTTGTAGCCCAGCTTCTCGTCGTGGGTGCAGGGCACCCCGGAGACGTCGATGTAGGACTTCTGGATGGAGGCAATGGCTTCGGTGGTGATCCGATTGCTGGGGAAGAAGTTCCACTTCACGTTGGTGAAGAAGCCGCCCTGGGCCTGCCGCTCTTCCGCATCGGGCAACACGTACCGGGACTGGTTGATGTTGTCGATGGTGGTGGGGTTGGCACCAAAGACCACCGACACACGGTGCGCCGAGGTGGGCTGGGCGGTGATCTTCGAGTAGAAGTAGTGCCCGTCGAAGTCGCGCGGGTTGCGCACCCCCGCGCCGGTGAAGAGGCTGCGGTTGTAGTTGTAGGATCCGTAAAACCAGACCCGGTCCTTTACGATCGGCCCGGAGACTTCGAGGGCCACTTCCGCGGCCTGGAACTGCCGGTCGAAGCCGGTCGGAGAGAGCTGGGTGCCATCCGCCGCGTAGACCGCGTCGTACTGCGGCGACCAGTTGCCGTTGGAGTAGTAGCCGGCGGTGGACACCTTCAGGGTGTTGCCGCCGGACTCGGTGGACAACTGGATGATCGCGCCGAGTGCGTTGTACTCGGGGTCGAAGCCGGTGGTGGTGACCTGCACCTCGTCCAGCGCGTCGAAGTTGAAGTTCAGCGAAAAGGTGCCCGTGACCGGATCGGTGATGTTCACCCCGTCCATCACGATGCTGTTTTCGTTGTAGGAGGCGCCCATGGAGTTGGGGTTGCCGCTGCCGTTGTCCACAACACCCGGCGTACTTCCCACCACTTCCTGGTAGGAGCGCCCGGCGGGAATACGGGAGAGGAAGTCCTGGTTGAAGGTCTGCCCGGTGTTGGCGCTCTCGGTGTCCACCACCGGGCGCTCGGAAACCACCAGCACATCCGCGCCGCCGTACTTCAGCTCCATCGTCACTTCGACGGTGCGGCCAATACCCACGGGAACCCCGCGCTTGGTCACCGTCGAAAAACCTTCCTTTGCGGCGGACAGATCATAGCCGCCGGGGGGAAGATCGGAGAAGATAAAGCGACCCTCGTCGTCCGCCGAGCGCTGCTGCGCCCCGCCGATCAGGGCGGGAGAGGTGAGGGTCACCACGGCGCCCGGGATCTCCACCCCGCCGTCGTCCAGCACCACACCCTTGATGATTCCAGTCGCCGCCGCCTGCGCCGATCCGCCAAACATCAAGAATCCGGCCAGCACGGCCAGGAATCGGGGAAGCTGCCACCTGAGGATCTTCATACGACCTGCCTCATAGACGCCAAGCTCCCGTCGGAGCGACGGGTAGCCGTCAAGGCATAGTAGAAGCGCGGCGGAAAGTCAACGGGATTCCCGCGGGCGGCATGAATTCGGTAGCTCTTTCGCCTCCGCAGCGGCCTGAGTTGTAGGATCGGGTGGCTTGAGAAAAAGCGCCCCGCGGCGCGCGGCCTCGGCCTCCTCTCTTGACACGTCGATGCGCCTCCTCCTCCTCACAATTCCGCCCTCCCCGTTGGCGTGCGCCCCGACTTGAGGTATAAGGCGTGGTCGGAGCTTTCCTATGACTCTCCTCAGTCTGCTTCTGGTCGGATGTGTTCCCAATGATGCCGAAGTGAAGGCCAGCTATGCCTTCTACATGGCCGACGATACCTCCGATTCGCTCGCGGGTCTTCGGGCACGGAACCAGTTTGAGGAAGAGAAAAAGTCCATGATCCCGGTAGACTGCCGGGAGCTGGCCGAGGAGACCCTGCGCCTTCCCGGTGCGGACACCGCCTGCGCCGGCGAGTCCCCGGTCTGGTTCCCGTGGATCTCCCGCTACGCCTACTACCTGAAGGAAGGCAGCCTCTCCACCGAGGACGACATCTACCGGGCAGAGGCCCTGATCAATTCCGAAGGCGACCTGCAGCTCACCGTCCACGCGAACATGGGCGCGCTCCAGGACTTCCGCTTCGGCTTCACCATCGATCCCACCTTTCAACCCACCGAATGTGCCGACGATGGCACCGGCGCCATGGCGCTGCAGAACGTGGACGGGGACTGGCTGACCGAGTGGTCGGCCAATGACGATGGCTATACGGTGTGGGAGCTTAACGGCGGATCCTTCCAGGTGAACCCGAATAACCAGGAAGACTACTGGTACTTCCCGCCCGAATGGGAGGCCGGTGTATCCTTCGCCCGCTTCGGCGACGAGCCCCTGATCCACCGCGCCACCGACTTCCAGCAGGAAGGTTTTAATGGCTCCAGCAGCGTCTACTACCCGCTCTACATGCCGGCGGTGACGACGGGCCTCTCGGAGCCCTACTCCATCCCCGGTCCTTCCGGCGGCGATATCACCCAGTGGGCTAGCGACGTACAGAGCTTCCTGACCGAGCAGGACGACCTGACCCGTCTTGCCTCGGGAGAGAAGTTCAAGCTGAACTATCGGGCGCACTCCAACGCCTGGCGGCCGGTGGATGAGCTGGAGCCCGGTCTGGACAACTGGATGGACGTGTCGCTGGGCTATGTGCGGATCAAGAACTTCAACGCCGCAGATGTCAAAGCCGGGAAGGTCAACCTGACCGGTGACTTCCAGCTCCAGCTCCAGGGCACCGACAGCCCCTCGCGCCTGTATGTGAATGGTACCTTCACCATCGACCACCTCTCCGAGGTCACCTCCTTCAACCCCCTGTTGGAAGATGTGAAGCGCGAAGAGTACGTGGATGCAGGCGGTACTCTTCCCGCCTGTAAGTAGCCATGCAGTTTCATTCGGAGCAGATGCAGCTGCTCCTGATTGACTGGCAGGAGCGCCTGTACCCGGCGATGGACGAGCGGCGCCGGGAGTCCGCGCTTCGTGCAGCGGAGAACCTGCTTTTTCTGGCTGAGTCCCTGCAAATGCCGGTACTGACTTCGGAACAGTATCCGCGCGGGCTGGGACATACCTTGCCATCGCTGGCACGCCCGGACGCGGTGGAGAAGCTCACCTTTTCAGCAATGGGAACGCCCGCTTTTGTGGAAAGGCTCTCCAGGTCCAAGCTGCTGATCTGCGGGATGGAGACCCACATCTGCGTGACCTTGACCGTACAGGCCCTGCGGGAGCGGGGTCTGGAGGTGGCGGTGGTGGCCGATGCATGCCTGTCGCGCCGCGAAGAAGACCACCAGCGCGGCCTGGAATTCATGCGAAGCCTGGGCGCGTCGATCCTGTCCAGCGAGACGGTGCTCTTCGGCACCATCGGCCAGGCCGGTACCCCGCTCTTCAAGGAAATCAGCCGAAGAATCCGCTGAGCGGCTTTTGTGGTTAAGAGAGCGGGGAGGTGCCCATGCCCACCCTGCTGCTGTGCCGTGCGACCCCCCTGCTTGCCGAGGAGCTGGAGCGCCTGCCGCGCCCCATGGTGCCGGTGTCCCTGGGCGACGACGTGGTGGCGCGTGCGATCGTGGATCTGCCGACGGTAGAGCTGACCCAGTTGGCCTTCAACCTGGGGCGTGCCTTTGGTGACTGTACCCTTCGGGTGGAAGAAACGGCGCTGGTGCCCAAGCCCGCCCCCGCTCCGCCCGCCGCCGATCCCTGGGCCCTGGCCAAAGAAGGCCTTTTTGAGGAAGCCGAAAAGCTGCTGGCGGGCACGAGCCTGGACAGCGCCGGTCGGGACCGACTCCGTGTTTTCCTGGGCAGTGGCAACGCAAGAGCAATTGTCTTTGCCTGCCATGTGGCAGCTTCTACGCAGTGGAAGTCTATCGCAGTGAATCTCCGTTCAGTTCTGGGGCACGCCGATCCTGAAGTACGTATCGCCGCAGTGACCGCCATCGGTGCGCTGGCCGGGCCCGCCATGGGCAGCACCGTGAAGCCGCTGACCGGCGACGCGGACCCGCAGGTGCGCGCCGCCGCAGAGGCGGCCATGAAGGCCTTGGGCTGGTAGGTGCTGCTTTCGCTGGAAAAAGCAGATCCGCAAGAGACCGGCGGAAAAGGGGCGGCGCTGGCGCGTTTAAAGCGCCACGGCTTCCCAGTGCCCCCCACCTGGGTGTTGCCCTTTGGCGCCTTTGCCACCTTCTGGGCGCACAACCGGCTGGAGAATTTTCTGCGGACGGAGGACTGGGAGGGGCTGGAGCAGGCAATTCTGAAGGGTAGTCTTCCCTTTCCTCTTGTTGCTCCCGGGCCGTTGTTGGCGGTACGCTCCTCGGCAGGAGACGAGGATGGCAAGGAGGGCTCCGCCGCGGGCCAGTACCACTCGATCCTGTCGGTCAAACCCGAGGATCTGGCGGATGCGGTGCGACGCTGCTGGGCATCCTACTACGGGCCCGAGGCACGCAGCTATCGTAAAAAGGCTCCTGAAAAGCCGCAGATGGCACTGCTGTTGCAGGAGATGGTGGACGCACGCAGCGCCGGCGTACTGTTCACCATCAACCCGCTCAACGGAAGCTGGCGGGAAATGCCGATCGAAGCGGTGTGGGGCCTGGGAGAGTCGCTGGTCAGTGGGCGGATGGTGCCCGACCGCTACCTGCTCCGCCGTCCCCGGCGTACCCCTCCGGCCTTGATCGCCGGGCACCTGGAGCTGCGGCTGGAGGAGGAGACCATCGCACCGCAGGCCATGCAGCTCCTGGCGCGCGGGGGAAGGGTAGAAGAGCACGAGGCGGAGGCGCCGAAGGCCCGCAAATTGGGGCAGATAGACCTGGCAAAGCTGGGACGCCTGGGCCTGCGGGCGGAGGCCCTTTTTGGAGAGCCCCAGGACATGGAGTGGGCCCAGGATCGCGCCGGTGAATTCTGGGTGCTACAGTCGCGGCCGATCACCACCCACGCGAGGCTGCCTCGTGGGGGAAGTACGCTTTGGACGAGGCGTTTTTTAGGAGAACGCTGGCCGTTGGGCGCCAGCCCCTTGGGCTGGTCGCTGATGGAGCCGATCCTGGCATGGTTTATCGCCTACCCACGAACTTCGGCGCAATTTTTGGGCGGAGATCCTCCTCTCCGACTGGTGCGTGGGCATCCCTATCTGAACGCCACGGTGTTCCGCCACCTCGCATTTAAGCTGCCGGGCCGCCCTCCGCCCCAGTTTATGTTGGAATTTTTTCCACCGGACGAGGCCGACTACTGGCTGCGGCGCTGGGGCGCACCACCGGACTTCCGTGTCTATGCGTCGATTCTGAAGAGCACTTTTGAGGAGCGCCGCTGGGAGCGCTTCCGCTGGAATCCTTTCCGGAACCACCGTGCTTGGAACACTTTTCGCGACCAACTGGACGGGCGACTGGCCGAGCTGGCCGCTTGCGCCCCACAAGAGGCCGTGCACATCGGCAGCACCTTGGTGCGGGACTACATCAAGATCCACATCACCTCCCTGCTTTTTGCCAACCTCTACTACCAGCTTGTTGCGCCCCTCTTGGAGCCCGGCGATCAGGAGCTGCTCCTGCGTCCGCCCGCGGGCACGATCACCAGCAAAGTGAACCGAGAGCTGTGGAAGCTCTCCAAAGATCCAGAGCTACTCCCTTCATTTCTGAAAGCACACGGGCACCGCTCCGTCGCAAGCTGGGAGATATTTTCACCACGCTGGGTGGAGGATCCCGACGCCGTGCTGCAGTTGTCGCTCTTGTGGCGCGACCGCCCAGACCCGGACTTGACGCTACAAGAGGAGGATCGAAAAACGCAGCTTGCGCTCGATAGAATCAGCCATCCCCTTTTGAAGCAGGCGGTGGTACTGGCCCAGGCCTACCTGGGATTACGCGAGGAACAACGGTATCACTTCGACCGGATCCTGCTCTTGCTCAAGCAGAAACTCTGCGCGCTGGGGGCCGGGCTCCCCGATCCCAGCGAGATCCGCTTTCTGCGGGTGGCAGAGCTGGAGCTGCCGAAAGAGAAATGGCCCGCCATCATCGAGCAAAGACGCGGAGAAGTGCCGGATCCACAGCCACCCACCTTCCTATATGGGGACGAGGCCATCGTGGCCGTTGCCGGGGACTCCATGCGGCTCCAGGGGCTGGGCATCTCGCCCGGTGTGGTGCAGGGGCGAACCCGGGTGCTGCGCTCAGTGGAAGAGCTTTCGCTTCTTCAACCTGGTGAAATCCTGGTGGCGGCGGCTACCGATCCGGCGTGGACCCCCGCCTTTCCCCGCGCCGGGGGTCTGGTCTTGGAGCTGGGCAGCCTGCTCTCCCACGGAGCGGTGGTGGCGCGCGAATACCATCTGCCGGGCGTGGTAAATGTAGCAAAGGCTACAGAAATATTGGAGACCGGCACCGAAGTGGTCCTGGACGGGCGGAGCGGCGCCGTGTGGATCGTCAGGCGTGCAGGATCTTCCTGACCAGGGTGCCGGTGAAGTCGTGCTCCGGCAAAAAACAGAGGGTAACCCTACGGGAAGCAAGAGAGACGCGAAGGCGCCGCACCCTTCCCCGATCCTGACCATCCACCGACACCCGCGCCGGGCGACGATCGGGCGACTCCACCTCCACCTCCACCTGGGTGGAGAGCGGCAGCACCATCGGCGACAGGCGGGGCGAGTGCGGGCAGATCGCCGTAAGCTGGAGCGCCTCTACCAACGGATGTGCGGCCGGGCCGCCCGCCGAGAAAGAATAGGCGGTAGAACCCAGGGGAGTTGCCGCAATCAGACCGTCGCAGACCAGACGCGCCACCACCTCGACCCCATCCACCACCACCCGGAGGTGCACCGTCTGGCCGGTTTCGCGCGCCACATAGACGTCGTTGACGGCGAAGTCTTCGATCAGACCGTCCGGACCCTCGGCATGGAGCTGGAGAGACGGAAAATCATGGTTGATCCAACGACCATCCTGAAGTACCCGAAGCACCTGCTCCGCCACCTCCTCCACCTTCCCCGGCATGTCGTTCATCAGAAAGCCGAGGGTTCCGCAGTTTACTCCAAAGAAATTGCCCTGGCCCCCATGCTGGTGGATACAGTGCAGCATCGTGCCGTCGCCGCCGAGGACCACATGGAGGGGCAGGTCCAAGGATCCTGCCCGCTTCTGTAGTGTCGTATACAGCGCCAGAGAGCGGGCATTGGGGTGGGCGGGGCGGGAGATCAGCACCTTAGAAGTTGGCCGGGCAGGTGCTGAGGGTCAGAAGATCCGCTTCATTGGTGATGATCTCGGTCGCCGAGCCATCCACCGGATTGGAAGCGCCCACCCAGCCGGGGCTCAGCCCCTGGCTCACAAAGGACGAGCCGATCAGGAGATCGCGGACCTCGGGCAGATAGACCAGGCTGATGGTGTCGCCGGCGTCGTTACAGGTCACGTAGAGCGGCACGTCTCCCTCGCTGATGTTGTTCGAGTTATCGGTGTCTCCATACACCAACAAAAACTCCAGGGCGATCAGGGTGCCGTCGCCGGTGTCCACAAAGTGGTCGCTGGGCGGCGTGCCCTCCAGGGTCACCGACCAGGGATCGCTCATGGGCTCATCATAGAGGAGGAAGCTGAAAGATTGGCTCTGGGGGAACACTGCCAAGCCCAGGCCATCCGGCGTACCCTCGCCGGTATAGCCCCCGGCCGCCGAGATCGACTCGTTCTCCAGAAGGTTGGTAGAAAGCTCGATCCCATCCAGCGGATAGCTTCCCCCTTCGGGCAGGTCGGTACGGAAGACGTTCCAGCCCGGCTGCAAAAAGAGGCTCTCCATGACCGCCTCGTCGCCTTCCAGGTACAACATCCAGAAGGTGCCAAGGCCGGTGATCCGCTCGTCCGACGGGTAGCCATCGCCGTCCTCGTCCAGGTGCAGGCTCACCATGACCACACCATAGGAGACACCGGGCGCATCGGGAAGGGGTTCCAGATCGGTGAGGTCGGGCAGGCCCACCTCCACGGTGGCGCTGGTGGCCTCGGCGGTGAAAAGCCCATCCCCAATGAGAATACTGTCGTTAGAATCAAAGTAGAAGCGGGTGCCAGAAACCGTGGTTCCTCCCCACTCTCCGTCCAGAAGAAAGGTCGCCGGAGTGCCGACGAGTTCGCTGTCTTCGGAATCTACCGAGTCCCCCGAGTCATCCGTGCCGCCGGAGTCATCGACGACCTCCGACTCCTCCACAGCAGAATCATCCAGCTTGATCCCATCGGGTTCTTTACAGGCCAGCAGCAGATGCAGCAACATGGTGTCTCCTCGGGCACGTACAAAAGAGCCCTATCCTGAAGACCCGCGAGCGGGGCCGCGCCGAAAAGAAATCAGCGCGCGATCGGCTTGTATTTCAGGCGGTGGGGCTGGTCGGCCAGGGCACCCAGGCGACGCTTGCGATCCTTTTCGTAGTCCTGGTAGTTCCCCTCGAACCAGACCACCTTGGAATCCCCTTCAAAGGCCAGGATATGGGTGGCCAGACGATCCAGGAACCAGCGATCGTGGGAGACCACCACCGCACAGCCCGAAAAGCCGGTCAGGGCATCTTCCAGAGCGCGGAGCGTATCAACGTCCAAATCGTTGGTAGGCTCGTCCAGGAGCACCACATTGCCGCCACTTTGCAGCATCTTCGCCATATAGAGGCGGTTGCGCTCGCCCCCCGAAAGGGTACCCGCCTTCTGCTGCTGGCGCTCGCCCTTGAAGCCGAAGATGCCACACCAAGCGCGCATGTTGATCTCGCGGTTGCCCACCTTCAACACATCGTGGCCACCGGAGATCACGTCGTAGACGCTCTTGTTGGGGTCGATGTTGCGAGCCTGATCCATATAGGCCAACTTCACCGTATCGCCCAGGCGGAGAGCGCCGCCATCGGACTCCTCCTGGCCGGTCATCATCTTAAAGAGGGTGGACTTACCGGCGCCGTTCGCGCCGATCACACCCACGATCCCACCGCGCGGCAGATCGAAGTTCAGATCCTCAAAAAGCACCCGGTCCCCATAGACTTTTCGGAGACCCTCAGCCTTGACCACGAGGTTCCCCAGACGTGGCCCCGGCGGAAGCATCAGCTCGGTTTTTTCGCGCTTCTCCGAGCCTTCTTCGTTCACAAGGTTCTCATAGGCAGAGATACGCGCCTTGGACTTGACCTGGCGCGCCTTGGGCGACATACGGATCCACTCCAGCTCGCGCTCCAGCGTCTTCTGGCGGGCGGAAGCCACTTTTTCTTCCTGGGCCAAGCGCTTCTGCTTCTGTTCCAACCAGGAGGAATAGTTGCCCTCCCAGGGGATACCCTTGCCCTGGTCCAGCTCCAGGATCCAGCCCGCCACGTTGTCCAGGAAGTAGCGATCATGGGTGATCGCCACTACAGTCCCCGGATATTCCTGAAGCGTGCGCTCCAGCCAGGCGACGGACTCCGCATCAAGGTGGTTGGTAGGCTCGTCCAGGAGCAGAAGGTCCGGGCGTTCCAACAAAAGGCGGCACAAGGCCACCCGGCGACGTTCACCACCGGAGAGGGTTTTGACGGGTGCATCGGAGGGCGGGACGCGCAAAGCGTCCATGGCGATCTCCAAGGTCCGGTCCAGATCCCAGGCATTGGAAGCGTCGATCTTGTCCTGAAGCTCGGCCTGTTCGGCCAGGAGAGCATCAAAATCCGCGTCGGGATCGCCCAAGGCGTTGGAGACTTCCTCATAGCGGGCGAGGAGCGCGCGGGTACTCGCGACGGCCAGCTCGATGTTCTCTTTGACCGTTTTTGTGTCATCAAGCTGGGGCTCTTGCGGAAGATAGCCCACCTTCATCTTGGGCTCAATCCAGCCATCACCGGAGTAGTCTTTGTCTACACCGGCCATGATCCGGAGCAGGGTGGACTTCCCCGCCCCGTTGTTGCCCAGAACGCCGATCTTGGCGCCATAGTAGAAAGAAAGCCAGATACCCTTCAACACTTCCTTGCCACCGGGCCAGGTCTTGCGAAGGTCTTTCATATAGTAGATAAATGGAGGTGCCATGGCGACCCTGGTAGCACCTTGAGGGGGCCTTGTCGAGGGCTGCTGCCTACCCAAAAATTGTCACAATCAATAATGAATGAGCATTCATTCAGAAGGACGGATGGGAATAAGGGGAGTATTCTCAACGCCATGCAAGGCGCGTGCGGCCAAAGTGCCGCAGGCGCCGATGGCGTGGCGCCCCACCGGGCAGGCGAGTGAAATTGGACAAGGGTACGGCACCTGGGTACCCTTGCCGTGAGGTGTTCATGCACAACCACCGTCCCCTGAATTTCTGGGTGGTCGCAAAGCCGGCGCCGGACATGCCGGGCTGGTGGATCGCCCATTGTTTGGACATCGACGTGATCACTCAAGGCGACTCCTTGGAAGATGCTTTGTCCAGCATCCCCGAGGCCGTGGGGATGACCTTGGCCGACGACCTAAAAGCCGGTCGCGACCCTCTCCAGCGCCGTGCCCCACCTGAGTATTGGGCAGAGCTGGCGGAGATCCAGCGTAGCGGCGATCCATTTATTGTTTCCAGGGACAGCCTGCAGTTCCAGTCCCAGAGCATGGACGCAATGGCGGTGCAGGTTCGGGTGACGATGGCAGCAGCGCCGGTTGTGCGTGAAGTGCCGTGGATGTGGGCACAGCCGCACCATCTGGCCGCCTGATGCCATGGCGTTTGAGTGCCTACGCGCGGGCACTCCGTAGCTGGAACGTAGATGTGGTGGACACCGGCGAAGGGCGGCATCCGTTCAAGGCGGTGCGCGACGGGAAATCCTTTCCCTTTAAGGCACATAACGGGATGCGGTCGGAGATCTCCGATGCCTACATCAACCCGCTCTGCCGATGCTTCGGGATCGAAGCTCCAGAGT
>CAITDR010000236.1 GCA_903891165.1 uncultured Pseudomonadota bacterium | reverse complement strand
GGGGCTCGCGGTCGCCAGTGGGGAGGAAGCGCTGATCTATGCGGAGGATGGGCGGATCTGGACCTATGGTGCGCCGTCGGCCTGGGATTCAGAGGGGCAGCCTCTTTCCGCCTGGTTGGAGGTGGAGGACGGCAAAATCCATGTGCAGGTCGCGGATGAAGGCGCGGTCTACCCGATCACCGTGGACCCGATGGTCACGACGGCCACCACCACTCTCACCTGTACGGACTACGCCTACTTCGGCGTTGCGGTGTCGGATGCTGGCGACGTGAACAACGACGGCTACGACGACGTCGCGATCGGCGGCTTCTACTACAACTATGGCTATGGTGCGGTCTACATCTACCACGGCAGCTCCGCCGGGCTCTCCACCACCGCCGCCGTTCGACTGAGTGGCAGCACCTACGCCTACTTCGGCCAAGCGGTGGACCACGCGGGCGACGTCAACAACGATGGCTACGACGACATCGTGATCGGCGCTCCCTATGACGGGAGCTACGCCGGGCGTGCCTACGTCTACTACGGCAGCGCCACCGGTATCCAGAGCACCGGCTACTCCACGCTCTCCGCCTCCTCCACCTCCTACTACGGCTTTGCGGTCGGCGGCGGCGGTGATGTGAACAACGACGGCTACAGCGATGTGGTGGTCGGTTGTTATGCCTGCAACGGCTACTATGGCACTGCCTATGTGTACTACGGTAGCGCCGCGGGTGTGGTTACTGCCAGCTATACCACCTTGTATCCCGGCTATTACAGCTATTCTGGCTATGCCGTGGCCAACGATGGTGACTATAATGGCGACGGCTACGACGATGTGTTGGTGGGTGGCTACTACTACAACTATGGCTACGGTGCCACCTTTGGCTACCTCGGCAGTGCAACCGGAGCCTCCACCAGCTTCAACTGGGGAATTGCCTCCAGCACCTACGCCTATTGGGGCATTGACGTAGACTATGTGGGTGACACCAACAATGACGGCTATGACGATGTTTTAGTCGGCGCCATGTACGCCAACAGCTACTACGGCGGCGCCTACCTCTTCCGGGGTTCCAGCACCGGCCTGTCCATCACGGCCAGTACCTCCCTGACCGGTCCCGCGGTCTACAGCTACTTCGGCTATGCCGTGGCCGGCCTCGGCGACATCTCCGGTGACGGCTACGCGGACATCGCCGTTGGCTCCTATGGCAACTATTCCACCTACGTCTATGAGGGATCGGCCACCGGCTACAGTGCCGCGACCACCCTCACTGGCTCGGGCTACTTCGGCTACGCCATCGACGGGGCCGGGGATACCAACGGCAACGGCCTTCGCGAGCTGGTGGTCGGGGACTATTCCGGGGGTGGCTACTATGGCATGGCCTACCTTTACTCCGGAGATGTGGACGCCGATCACGACGGCTACGGGTCGCTGACCGACTGCAACGATGCCGACGCCACCATCAACACCGGCGCCGCCGAGGTGGTGGCCGACGGCGTCGACCAGAACTGCAACGGCGGAGAATCCTGCTACCGCGACGGCGATCGCGATGGCTACGGCGGTACCACGGTGGCCGCCAGCGCCGATCTGGACTGTACCGACGCAGGAGAGGCCGCCACCTCCACCGACTGCAACGACAGCCGCGCTACCATCAACCCCGGCGCGGCCGAAACCGCTGCCAATGGTACCGACGAAAACTGCGACGGCGCTGAGACCTGCTACCGCGACGCCGATCGCGACGGCTACGGCACCTCCACCACGGTAAGCTCTACAACCGATCTGGACTGCGCGGACTTCGGGGAGTCCTCCTACTCCACCGATTGCAACGACGCCAACTTCTACGTCTCCCCAGGTTCTACCGAAGTCTGTGACAGTGCCAACACGGATGAGGATTGCGACGGTTTGGCGGATGACGCCGACAGCGGGGTGACCGCCGGGCGCTCCACCTTCTACATCGACGCCGACGCCGACGGCTATGGCAGCACCACGTCGGGCCAGTTCTGTGATCTGCCCGCGGGCTACGCCAACAATCGCACGGACTGCAACGACGCCAACGCCGGGATCAGCCCCGGAGATCCCGAGATCTGTGACAGCGCCAACGTGGACGAAGACTGCGATGGGAATGCCGACGACGCCGACGTGAGCGCCTCCGGCGAGACCACCTGGTACCGCGACAACGACAGCGACGGCTACGGCCTCTCCACCTCTGCCCAATCCCTCTGCGATCAGCCCAGCGGCTATGTAGCCGACAATACCGATTGCAACGACAGCAATATCGCCATCAATCCGGCGGCGGCCGAGGTATGCGACAGCGGCAACACCGACGAAAACTGCAATGGTCTGGCGGACAATAACGACCCAGCGGCTGCAGGAACCTCTCCCTACTACCGGGACAGCGATGGCGACGGCTACGGCGACCCCGGTGCGCCCGGCAGCTATTGTGATCAGGCCACTGGCTTTGTAAGCAACAATACGGACTGTGACGACGGCAACGCGGCCCGCAGCCCCGGTCTGCCCGAGCTCTGCGACGCGGCCGACCTGGACGAGGACTGCGACGGTCTGGCGGATGATGCCGATAGCACCGCCCCCTCCAACCGCAGCACCTGGTATGCCGACGCGGACCAGGACAGCTATGGCGACGCCGCCACGGCCCAGCTCCTCTGCAACGCGCCTTCCGGCGCCGTCACCCGGGCCGGCGACTGCAACGACGCGGATGCCGCCATCTCTCCGGCTGCGCAGGAAGTCTGCGATGGGGCCGACACCGACGAAGACTGCGACGGCCTGGCCGACGATGCCGATAGCAGCGCGACCGGGCAGAGCAACTGGTACGTAGATGTCGATGGCGACACCTATGGCGACACCTCCCGGCAGCAGAGCTATTGCGACGCGCCTGCCAACACCGTGGCCACCTCCGGCGACTGTGATGACCAGGACGCGGCGATCTCTCCGGCAGCCCAGGAGATCTGCGATGCGACGGACACCGACGAAGACTGTGACGGGGTGGCCGACGATTTTGATAGCAGTGCAGTTGGACAGACCTCCTGGTACGCCGATAGTGATGTGGATGGCTTCGGAGATCCTGCGACGGCTCAGGGAAGCTGCAATGCCCCGGCGGGCAGCATCGCCGATGCGACCGATTGCGACGACAGCAACGCGGTGGTGAACCCGCTGGCGTTGGAGATCTGCAACGAGGTGGACGACGACTGTGACGGCGGGGTGGACGATGCCGATCCCCAGGGTATCCCCGCGGATGCGTTGACCTGGTATGTGGACGGCGACCAGGATGGCTATGGCGCCGGGCAAGGTACGCCCAGCTGCGTGGAGCCCACCAACAGTGTGCTTTATGCAGGGGACTGCGACGACGCCAATACCGCCTTCTACCCGGGTGCGGCGGAGACCTGCGACGATCCGACCGACTACAACTGTGATGGGTCGGTGGGCTATGCGGACGCGGATGCCGATGGCTACGCGGCCTGTGAGGAGTGCGACGACAGCAGCAACCTGATCAACCCGTCCGCTACCGAAGTCTGCAACTTTGTGGATGACAACTGCGATAGTCTGGTGGACAACAACGCCGCCGATGCCCCCACCTGGTATGCCGACACCGACGGCGACAGCTACGGCGACGCGGCGGTGGCCACCCCCGCCTGCCAGAGCCCCGATGGCTTTGTAGCCGACAATACCGACTGTGTGGACGCCAACCTGGACATCCACCCCGGAGCGCCGGAAATCTGCAACGAGCTGGACGACAACTGCGACGGTGTGACCGACGATGATGCCGTGGATCGCCAGACCTACTACGCGGATGCCGATGGCGACGGTTTTGGGGACATCAACAGCCCCGTGCTCTCCTGTGATGCGACGGACAACATCACCCTGGATACCCAGGACTGCGACGACACCCGCGGTACGGTGAGCCCCGACGCGCCAGAAGCCTGCGAGGATGGGCTGGACAACAACTGCTCCGGGGAGATCGACGAGGACTGCCCCACCGACTCGGTGGTGGACAGCCAGCCCACCGATGACAGCGGCGACACTGGGAAGGGGGACGGCGGAAGCTGCGGCTGTGCCACCGGCGAGCCGCTGAGCACTGCGGGCCTGATCCTTCTGGGTGCCGTGCTCGCCCGGCGTCGTCGGAAAGTGTGAGGGGATCGGGATCCTCGGCCCCCGGCGGGGCCGGGGATGGTGTACAATCGGGCCATGCTTCTGTGGCTGCTGGCCTGTCATGAACCTGCGGATTCCTCCTCTCCCGCCCCAGGGGTGGAGGAGGAGCCCCCACCTGCCTGGTGCCCCGACCCGGGGCCGGCTCCGATCACCGAGGGCTGGTCCGAGGCCAGCCATGCACCGGGTGGCTGGGCTGCCTTTGTGGTGCCCACGAGCGATCCTCAAGTTGTTTATGTGGGAGCGATCTACGGTGGCCTGTACCAGAGCCTGGACGGGGGGCAGTCGTGGAAGCTGCTGATCAACCGGGCTCCTCCCCACGCCTACGGGCAGGTGGCCTGGGATCCCGCCGATCCCAGGCGGGTGATCTACTCGGTCGGCGATGCCTATCTATGGGAGGGGGATGGTTTTCGGGCCCAGGAGGTGGGGGGCCTGGAGGCGGACCGGCGTATCCGGGGACTGCTCTGGAACAGCACCGGGATCTATGCGGTGGACTCCGGCGGCCGGGTTCATTTTTCTCCAGATCCTGACCATCCTTTTGAGGTGCTGGCGAATCTGCCTTCGGTCATGGCTCCCCCACCCCATGCCGCCATGGAGAGCATTGGACCGGACTATTTTCACCTGACCAGCACCCCGCAGGCCCTGTTGGCGGTGGGCGAGGGGCGAGCGCTCTACCGCTCCACCGATGGCGGCCGCAGCTGGGCGGAGACCCTGAGCGGTTCGATCGCGGGCCACAGCCTGGTCAGTCGCGGTGCAGAGGCCTGGGTGGTCAGCGGCACCACGGTGCTCCACTCGGTGGATGACGGTCTGAGCTGGGATGTGATGGGGACCCTTCTGGAGCTGCCCGTCGCCGCCGCCATCCGCGACGACGGGGTGCTGGCCATCGCCGAGTCCGGGCGCCTGTGGGTGTGGAAGGGGGAGCAGGTCGAGGCACCCGAGCTGCTATCGGTGGAGACCCTGGGCCTGGGCTGGCTGGGGGACGGAAGCCTGCTTCTTGGACATACCGACGGGATCCAGCGCAGCGACGACGGCGGGGCCACATGGACGGATGCCGGTCGGGAGGGCTACTGGGACGACAACCTGTCCGTGGTGCTGGCGCACCCGCTTTGTCCAGGTCTTCTCTGGGCGGGTACCGAGTGCCAGCGGGGCTGGTTCCGCTCGGAGGATTGGGGGCAGAGCTGGGAGCATTCCGGCGGGGCCTATATGCACTATGTGATGGATGCAGCGGTAGATCCGCACGATCCTAAGCGCCTATGGGTCACGACGGATGATCATGTGCTACGTTCGCCGGATCTGGGGGAGAGCTGGGAGGAGGTTTTCCCATCGCTGGTGCATATGCACGGGTTGGGCGTGGACCCGTTGGTAGAGGGGCGTGTGCTTGCGGGATCGGTAGGATCCGGAGACTACAAGGATAGCTCCGGGAAAGTGTACCGGAGTGATGACGATGGCGGCTACTGGGGTAGCTCCAGCATGGGTTTGCCGATTTTTTCAGGTTCAGTGCAGGGAATCGCCTGGTCGGAGGAGGAGGAAGACCTGGTTCTGGCGGCCACCTACAAAGGGGGGATCTTCCACGACGATGGGGAGGGGGTGGGCCTGTACCGCTCGACGGACGCCGGGCACAACTGGGTACGGATTCTGGAAGAAGAACAGAGCTTTTTAAGGGTGATGTTCTGTGAGGGCCGCTTCTATGCGCTGACCCAGGATTCGCTGTACCACAGCGGGGACGGCGGAGAGAGCTGGTCCATGGCCCAGAGCCCGGGGCGGCTGACCGCCTTGGGTTGTGGAGATGGAAAGGTGCTTCTGCGTGGAACCGACCGGGTGTGGGTCAGTACGGATGGGGTGGAGTGGGAGCAGCGGGCCGGTTGGCTACCCGATGTGCAGAGTATGGGGGCGGCGGAAGGGGTTGCAACTTCGGGGGGGATGATGTACAGCACACAGAACGGTGGGGGTATGTACATGCAGTGGATTGGGGACTGATCCTTGCTCTTCAACTCCTGGGTCTTCCTCCTCTTCTTCCTGCTGGTCTATCCTGCCTATCGTTTTTTGAACCACGCCTGGCAAAACCGGCTGCTGTTGGTGGCCTCCTGGGTTTTTTATGGGTGGTGGGACTGGAAACTTTTGGGGCTGTTGATCGGGACCACTTTTGTGGACTGGGGGGTGGGACTGCTGTTGTCCGACCCGGCGAGGCCCCACCGGGGGCGGATCCTGGCCTTGTCGGTGGTGGCCAACCTGGGGGTATTGGCCACCTTCAAGTACCTGGGCTTTTTTGTCAGCCAACTCAATGAAGTGGCGGCGTTAGCCGGGGCCGGGGCGCTGTTGCCAGTGCTGAAGATCGCCCTGCCGGTGGGCATCTCCTTCTACACCTTCCAGTCGATGTCCTATACCATCGACGTGTACCGGGGCCAGACCAAGGCCCTGCGCAGCTTCTGGGATTTTGCGCTTTTTGTCTCCTATTTCCCGCAGTTGGTGGCCGGCCCCATCGAGCGGAGCAGCGCCCTTCTCCCCCAGCTTCAGGCCCCCCGGTCGATCAGCCCCGCCCAGATGGACAGCGGTAGCTGGTTTATGTTGTGGGGCTTCGCCAAGAAGATCCTGATTGCAGATAACCTTGCCACCATCGTCGAGGAGGTTTTTGATGCCCCGCGTTCCGCCGGTGGATTGAACGCGCTGGTCGCGGCCTACGCCTTCACCTTCCAGATCTACTGCGATTTTTCAGGCTATTCCGACATTGCACGTGGGCTTTCGCGGTGGTTCGGCATCGAGCTGATGGAGAATTTTCGGAGGCCCTTTTTTGCGGAAAGTCCCCGGGATCTGTGGCGGCGCTGGCATATCAGCCTGTCGCAGTGGCTTCGGGACTACCTGTACATTCCCTTGGGCGGCAACCGGACCGGGCACGCGC
The DNA here is from genome assembly GCA_903891165.1 of uncultured Pseudomonadota bacterium. Classification (GTDB taxonomy): domain Bacteria; phylum Myxococcota_A; class UBA796; order UBA796; family SXON01; genus CAITDR01. The sequence continues at coordinate 1,421 of CAITDR010000236.1, read as the reverse complement.
AGAGAAACCTGCTGGTCACCATGCTTTTGGGCGGGCTCTGGCACGGCGCAAACTGGACCTACGTGGTGTGGGGAGGACTGCACGGACTCGCACTAGCGGTGCAGCACCGGCTGGGTTGGGAGCCAAAAGGTCGCGGTGCAAAAGTGCTTGGCATTGTGCTCACCTTCCACCTCACCGTGATTGCCTTTGTGTTCTTCCGGGCTTCCAGCCTGGGCGGAGCCCTGCGTTTTCTGGGATCTATCGGCCAATGGTCGATGGAGGCCGAGGCCTGGATACGGCTCAAACAACTCCTCCTCCTCACCCTGCCCCTGATGGCGGTGGAGGCGGTCCTGGAGTGGCGTCCCCAGTGGTTTATGCGGGTTCCCCGACCCATTCAGGCCGTTGGTGCAGGCATCCTCTTCTGGCTTACCCTGGTTCTGGGCGCCTCCTTCGGCCAGAAATTCATCTATTTCCAGTTCTGAGGCACCCATGCTGTCTACCCGCCTGCACCTGATCTCTCTGCCTGACCTCCTCTCCTTCCGGTTCTGAGGCACCCATGCTGTCTACCCGCTGGCTGCTGATCACCCTGGTGAGCCTGTTGCTCCTCTCGGATCAGGTGGTAGGCCGGCTTTTTGCGCGCCCGCCTCAGCTGCTGGCGTTGGTTGAAAAGTACCAACAGACCTTGGAAGGTGCCCACGTGGTGGTTTTTGGCACCTGCCTCGGCGACGCGATGGTTCCCGCTGTGGTCGAAGGCGAGTGGCCTGGCCAGGTCCACAACCTCTCCTTCCGCGGCAGCACCGCCCTGGAGTGGTACCTGATTTTATCGCGCTACATCCAGGACAGTCCCGACCTCAAAGCCATCATCGTGGTCGTCGGCGGCAACGACCTGGACCTACGCTCCAGCCCCTGGGAATCTCAGATTCTCGACCTTGCCGCATGGAAAGACCTCCCGGCGCTGGCCCGCGACGGCTGCTCCTCCCCCGCCTGCGCCCTCGAACTTTTCGCCCGCAAGCTCTCCTTCACCTACCGCATCCGCCCCTTCATTGCGCTGCGCCTCTGGAACCTCGCCGGCACCGACATGCCCGGCATCCCCAAAGCCCCCATCCGCGGCCAGTCTGCCCTCATCAACGAATTACACCCCTCCCTGCCCATCGAACGCCAAGGCGGCGGCGGCGGTCTTTTGGGAAATGTCCCCGGTGCCGGTCCGACCGGGGGCTCCGCCCCTGCCGGGGGGCCGAATAGAGGAGAAGGGGGCTCCGCCCCTGGCCCGAACGGGGGCAGTGCCCCCGGAACCCCCGGCCCGAACGGGGGCAGCGCCTCCGGAACCCCCGGCCCGAACGGGGTCTCCGCCCCCGGAACCCCCGGCCCGAACGGGGTCTCCGCCCCCGGAACCCCCGGCCCGAACGGGGGCGGCGCCCCCGGAACCCCCGGCCCGAACGGGG
>CAITDR010000235.1 GCA_903891165.1 uncultured Pseudomonadota bacterium | reverse complement strand
CGATGGAAGCGCCATCATCGACGCCAACGTGGTCATGTCGGGCCTGCTCAGCTCGGATTCGGAGTCGCCAACCGCCCGTATTCTGAACGCCATGATCGCAGGAGATGGTGTCTTCATCCTCTCTTTGACGCTGCTCGTAGAATACCGAAATGTTCTGCTTCGGCCCCGTTTACAAAAACGACATGGACTGACCGCCGCCGAGATCGACCAGATCCTGGAGGACATCACGCTGAACGCAGCCATGCGCGAGCCCGAGGCATCCACGGCTCCCGCGCCTGACCCTGGAGACAGCCACTTATGGTCCTTGTTCGCCGCTGTTCCCAAAGCGGTCTTGGTAAGCGGAGACCGCCTCCTGCTGGAGCAGCCTCCCACCGGACGCACCCTGCTCTCCCCACGCGCCTACTGGGATCTGCGAGAAAGGGGAGCTTTTTAGGATAGCTCACCCACCAGACCCCATCGCCCGCAGAAACCGCTCCGCCCACGGTAAAATCCGCAATCGATCCGGAGCTACCGCCGCAAGCACGCGGAAAGAGTGGGCTCCTTTGTCATACGGACCACCCCGGGTAACCTCCGTAGCTGTCTTAAGACACTCCTCCAGCCGCCGTTTCGGCAACCGCTCCAGCTCGGACGCCGGCGGGGGCAGCCTGGACTCGTCCAACCTCGGCCCAAAGACCGACTTCAATGCTGCACGATCCACAAGCAGCCAGGTTTCCATCGTCGCGGTCATCAGGTGAAGCTGGTCGTCCGACACACCCGGCGGTCGCCTCCATCCGTCCTCCCCTCGGGACTGCACATGAAACCAGGGATCAAAAGGCGGGCAAGGCTGCTTTACGATCTCTTCCGCATCCACCAACAACCAGACATCGGCACGGTCTTCCTTTATTGCATGAACGAACTGGTCATAGGCATTCTTGCGTCCGCCACATACAATCACCTTGGGCCTCTGCGAAATTCCGGCGCGTGCAAACAGCTTGCTGAATGCCTTGCGGCACTCGCTGGCCAGCACCGGATTGTGATCGCCACCGCCCTCTACATACAGTTCTCGTTCACGCCTGCCTACCACCGCGTCCCCCCCAGCCTGCCCGACATCCACAACGTTCCGAGCGAGCCGAACTGGCGCCAGGAGTCAATATCTTCCTGCTTCAAGCGGCTGATAACAGACGTGGCGCCATGTCTCTCGCAGATCAGAACACTTCCCGCATAGGCCGTCATTGTGTCCACAAGCTGGGTGGAGTGCGTCGTGATCACCAGTTGTACACGCTCGCTTGCTTCTACAAACAGATCCCGGAGAGTGGGGAATACATCCGGGTGCAGCCCCAGCTCAGGCTCCTCGATCACCACCAACCGGGCCGGGCCGGGATCCAAGAGGATGGCAAGAAGGGCGAGATACCGAAGGGTGCCATCGGAGAGCCGGTGCGCAGGAACATTGCGATTACCGTCGGTGAGGTAGAGCTGTAAGCGTCCTCCCTCCGGCAAAATTTCAATATCGCTGTATCCCGGAGACAGATCCCCCAGCAAGTCCAACAAACGACGCTTGGTGGCGATGTTGCGCTTCAGAACGGCAAGGCGGGCAGGCAGGTTGGTGAAGTCTTCAAGCAGGACATTGGTCTGCACATCGGGGCGACAACTCATCCGGATCTGGGCTTCCGGGCCAAAACTCCAGGATCGATAGATCAGAATGTCGCGGAGGAGATCACCTACCGTCGTCACCTCGGGATAGTTTTCCGGATCACGGCGCTGGGACAAAATGGACTGCACACGATCAATATCCGTGCGCTCCAATTGACGTTTCTGTCCATCGGCAGCTTGTATAGTAGGGCGACCATTCTCATAGCCGAAATAGAGGTCGGGCGTCGGCAGGCCTCGTTCGTTTTCGATCCGTTCGTTAAGGACGACAAAAGCTCCGCCCTCACTGCCGAAGTCCAATCGGTAACGAACGGGATTATTTTTGTTTATTGATTCCAATTTAAACACAATTTCTATTCCCGCCGACCGAGAGGTGGCACCCTCCTGGGAGCCACTCCAGATCCACTCGTCCACCCCGCCTCCTTGCCGGATGGGCAGCGGAAGATCACGGGGCACCGCACGCAGGACCGCAAATGCTTCGACCAGATTGGACTTTCCCGCGCCGTTGGGTCCGATCAAGATGTTCAGCGGGCTGAGATCAACCCGCTGTGAGCCCGGCCCATAAGACAGGAAGTCGGACAATAGAATATGGTCTAACAATCAGAGCCTCCCAAACCCAGACCTGAAATGATGCCATCGGTATCTATAGCAGGGACAACGCGTGCTTGCCACGGAGTGCTGATATATCGACTCGAAATATATCGAACCGATAATCCCTCACCCCTCACACACATAGCTCCAACTACTCCGATACTCCGGCACCCCATCCGCACCGATGTCCTTGTTTACCTGCAGCTCGCGACCCAGGTCGTCCCAGGTGATCAGCTCGCGCTGTTCGATCACCTCGTCCACACCTAAATCGGTATCCTCGCGCTCCAACAGGCGATCCACGTTGTAGAAGTAGGAAACGAGGGTGTCGCCGCGCTCGGGGTTACGCCAGAGGATGGACTCCTGGAGGCCATCTGACCAGGTATAGAGCCCATCTTCGCGGAAAATGTCCGCATCCCAGATGGTCGCCAGCGCTATCTGACCGGCACCATCGTAGGTGTAGGTGGTGCTGCGCTCATCCGTGCCGTCATCCCCATTGTCCTGGCGTTCTTCGATTAAAAAATCGTGATCGTCATAAAAATAGGTGGTGCGGATGTCCACAATGCCGTCGGCGTTGCCATCCCAGGTGCGGTCCAGCAGCAGATCGTTGCTGTCGTACAGATAGCTCATCCGCGAATTGATGGTGCCATCTATTTCTTGATCGTAGGTCACCTCATCCGGATCCCCACGACCATTGTAGAGAAAGGTATATGTGCCTTCAAGGATCCCATCCGGCCCTGCGTCAAAATCCATGGTGCCTACACAATTTGCAAGGGGGATGAAGGGCTCACCGCCGTCCACCTTCGTCTCCTCCCCTCCACAGGCCACCAGAAGCCACAGCATGAACCATCGTAGCACAAAAACGCGACGGGCGGCTGTTGCCGCCCCCCTCAACCGGTGGGGATTTCCTCCCCGAAGTCCTCGCAGACATCGTCGGACTCTTCGTCGATGATCTCGATGTCCGCCTCCAGATCCTCGTCGTACCAGGCCATGTCAGCCCCCGCCGTCGGCAAGATCGTCGTCATCCTCTTCCAGGAAGCTGCCCAGATCGGGGCCTTCTTCATGCTCAAACACCAGATCCTCGGCGATTCCTTCGTCCATGGACACCTCCTATGTCCCTTATTGCGGATCTTTGGAAGCCATACTTTAGGGGAATCCGACGGGCCTCTTGACAAGTTCTGGACCTCCGCTTTCCGGCGCCCGCCAGCGGCAAGGCAGGCCAATTTCGGTTAGTTCCCCTCCCCATGAAAGCAGCCTCCATCCACAAGGTGCTGATCGCCAACCGGGGCGAGATCGCGGTGCGGGTTATCCGCGGTTGCCATGAGCTGGGTCTGGCCACCGTTGCCGTTTTTTCGGAGGCCGACCGCACGGCACTGCATGTACGCAATGCGACGGAAGCCTACCCCATCGGCCCCGCCCCCTCCGCCGAGAGCTATCTGAAAGAGGAGGTGATCATCCAGACGGCGCTGCGCTCGGGCGCAGATGCCATCCATCCCGGCTACGGATTTCTCTCTGAGAACGCCCGTTTTGCGCAGATGGTGATGGATGCGGGGCTGATTTGGATCGGTCCCCCACCCGGCGCGATCGACGCTATGGGCAGCAAGACCGGCGCCCGGCAACGTATGGTGGCAGCCGGTGTTCCAGTGGTTCCCGGCACCACCGAGTCTATCGAAACCGAAGAAGAAGCTCTGCAAATTGCCATCGGTATCGGCTTTCCGGTCATGCTGAAGGCGGCCGGGGGTGGCGGCGGAAAAGGGATGCGCCGGGTGGACCGGGCCGAGGATTTTGAAGCCGCCTGGCGGCAGGCACGCTCCGAGGCGCTGCGCTCCTTCAAAAACGACGCGGTCTACCTTGAAAAATTTGTGGAGAACCCCAAGCACGTCGAAATCCAGGTGCTCGCGGATTCCTATGGAAAAACCGTCCACCTCTTCGAGCGCGACTGCTCGGTGCAGCGTCGTAACCAGAAGGTGATCGAAGAGACGCCCTGTCCGGTGTTGCCACAACAGACCCGCCTTGCGATGGCGGCGGTGGCGGTGAAAGCGGCGGAGGCGGTGGGCTATGTGGGAGCTGGAACCTGCGAATTCCTCTATTCTCAGGCGAGTGGAGACTTCTACTTTCTGGAGATGAACACCCGCCTGCAGGTGGAGCACCCCATCACCGAGCTGGTGACCGGGGTGGATCTGGTGCGCGCGCAGCTTCGTATTGCGATGGGGGAGCCGCTCTGGTTTGAGCAGGAAGACATAAAACAGGTGGGCCACGCCATCGAGTGCCGTGTCTACGCCGAGGACCCCGCCAACAACTTTGCGCCTGCGCCCGGCAAAATTTCGGGCCTGCGCGAGCCGGGAGGCCCCTGGGTGCGGGTGGACTCTGGCGTCTATGCCGGCTACGAAGTCCCGATCTACTATGATCCGATGATCGCCAAGCTGATCTGCTGGGGCCAGACCCGTGAGGAGGCGATCTCGCGGAGTATCCGTGCCCTGCGGGAGTACCGCGTGCGGGGAATCCGTACCTCTATCCCCTTCTTTTCGGCGGTCCTGCGAGACCCGGACTTCCTGGATGGCCGCTACTCCACCGGCTTTCTGAGCCCGGAGCGCCTGGAGCGGCTGGCACAGGCCACTCAGAACGACGAGATTGCCACCATCGCCGCGACCATTGCGCGCTTTGAAGCAGACACTCAGCCCACACGCGCCACCCCGGCCACCGGAAAAGTCAGCGCATGGAAGCTCTCCGGGAGGCTACGCCGATGATCTATGAAGTCACCGTCCACGGAAAGCTGCGCCAGGTGGAGATTGAGGGCGCTGGACCTGGGAAATACCGGCTCCGCTTTGATGGTCAGGAGCACCTCGTAGACCTGACCCGGCCCAGCCCCGAGGCCTTTCAGATGTTGATCGACGGCGCCTCCTGGGAAGCCGGCTGTGTCCCCACCGAAAATGGCTATATGGTGGATGTGATGGGCGTGAGCAGCGAGGTGGAGGTGGTGGATCCCCGCCGCAAAGCCCTCAAATTGGCCGGAGGCGCCAGCTCGGGAACCTTGAGCACCTCCATGCCGGGCCGTGTAGTCCGCGTCATGGTGGCGGTCGGCGAAAAAGTGGCGAAGGGCCAGCCGTTGATCGTGGTGGAAGCCATGAAGATGGAGAACGAGCTGAAGAGTCCCATCGCCGGAACAGTGGCGGAAATTTTTGTGAACGCCGGGCAGACCGTGGAAGCGGGAACCAAGCTCCTGCGTATCGAAGCCTAAAAAAATCGAACCATCACCCGTATGGTTCGAAAAAACCAAGGAGAGAACCGTGGCGGATCCTATGCCCGAGGCCGGGAAATTCCCCTTTACACGCGGGATCCACGCGGACATGTACCGCAACCGCCTGTGGACCATGCGGCAGTATGCGGGCTTCGGCGACGCACGCGCCTCCAACGAGCGCTACCACTACCTTCTGGCGCGTGGTCAGACTGGCCTTTCGGTGGCCTTCGATCTGCCCACACAGATGGGCTACGACTCGGATCACCCGATGTCGCTGGGAGAAGTCGGCAAAGTGGGCGTGGCCATCGACTCTCTGGACGACATGCAGTTGTTGCTGAAGGGGCTGCCCTTAGAAAAGGTCAGTACCTCGATGACCATCAATGCGACCGCCTCCACACTGTTGGCCCTCTATGCGGCGGTGGCGCGCTCTCGTGGTCTGTCGCCCTCGGTCCTGCGCGGTACCATCCAAAATGATTTATTGAAAGAATACATCGCGCGCGGCACCTACATTTATCCGCCGCGACCATCGATGCGGGTGATCACCGACATCTTTGCCTGGTGCCGCACGGAGATGCCGCGCTTCAATACGATCTCGATTTCCGGCTACCATATCCGGGAGGCGGGCAGCACCGCCGCGCAGGAGCTGGCCTTCACCCTGGCCGATGGTATCGCCTATGTGGAGGCGGCCGTCGCCGCGGGTCTGGAGGTGGACGCCTTTGCCGGGCAGCTTTCCTTCTTCTTCAATGTCCACAACGACTTTCTGGAGGAGGTGGCGAAGTTCCGGGCCGCACGGCGTCTCTGGGCACACATCATGAAGGAACGTTTTGGCGCCCGCGACGAACGTTCGATGATGTTGCGCTTTCACAGCCAGACTGCGGGCTCTACCCTCACCGCGCAGCAGCCCGACAACAACGTGGTCCGTGTCACGCTCCAGGCTATGGCTGCGGTGCTGGGGGGTACCCAGTCGCTGCACACCAACTCCCGCGACGAAGCCCTGGCCCTGCCGACGGAGGCCTCCGTACGACTGGCCCTGCGCACCCAGCAGGTGATCGGACACGAAAGTGGGGTTTCCAAGCATGTGGATCCGCTGGGCGGCTCCTATGTGATCGAGGAGCTGACGGACCGCCTGGAGGCCGAGGCCAAGAAGCTGATCGCCGAGATCGATGCCATGGGGGGCATGGTCTCCGCCATTGAGCGGGGTTTTCCGCAGCGGGAGATCCAGAACTCTGCCTATGCCGCCCAGCTCGCCGTGGACCGGAAGGAGGCGATTGTGGTGGGTGTCAACGATTTTGTGGAGCAGGAACACGCTCCCACTGACCTGCTGACATCTCTTCCTTTGCTTCGGCATATATCTTGTTCGGGCTCATACTGGTAGTCTTGTCTACTGGAGTACTTGAGCAACCTGCAGTCAAGAGCACGGCGGTCGTAAGCAAGGAAACGCAAACGATCGATAATTTGACACGAAGCATGTTAGGAAACTTTCTTGAGACAGAGCACCAGAATTATATCGAGCCCACCAATCTTTACAGAGTCTTGCGAGACTGACGATGTGACGGTTGATGCTGAGTGGCGAAAGGTAGTCGTTTCGAATGAGCTGCATGGAGGTCGATTGGATCGTGCGCTGGTGGATGCCACTCCAGAGTTTTCCCGGAGCTATTTGCAACAACTGATCGAGGCGAGACTGGTCACCCTCAATACTCAGGTAGTTCGCAAGGCGTCTTTGCGTGTCAAAGCCGGCGATATGCTGATGATTGAACTACGACCTACTCCTCAAAGTCAGGCCTTTGCTCCGCAGTCCATTCCATTAGAGGTAGTGTTTAAGGATGAGCACATTCTGGTAATTAACAAGCCACCTGGTCTGGTTGTTCATCCTGCGCCAGGAAATTGGAGTGGAACCTTGCTCAATGGATTGTTGGCCTATGACAGGGAAATTGCGTCGGTACCCCGTGCTGGAATTGTGCACCGGCTTGATAAAGATACCAGCGGTCTGATGGTCGTGGCACGGTCTCGAACGGTGATGGATCAACTTGTTCAGGCCATTGCGGCTCGCGAGGTGAACCGACAGTATCTGGCCGTGGCCCACAGTCCATGGATCGGCTCAGCTCACCGAACAGTCGATGCTCCAATCGGTCGCGACCCCCGAAATCGATTGCGCATGTCGATCGTTGATCTTGAGAGGCAGTCTGGCAAAACCGCAAAGACGGACTTCATTTTGCAGGCAAATGGAGTTGAAGGGTGCTTGGTTCGGTGTATCTTGCATACGGGTCGAACCCATCAAATACGGGTTCACATG
>CAITDR010000234.1 GCA_903891165.1 uncultured Pseudomonadota bacterium | reverse complement strand
GCTTGCACATCGATCATCCCCTCGCCCGTCGTCCCTACCTTCGGGATGGGGGCTGTCTTTTCCTAGAGCACGAAGGCGCCATTCTGCACCTGGGGAGGGCGGGTCAGCTCGCCTTCCCGAACATCATCCGGCCTCGGGCGGAAACGGTGGTCTTTGCGGAGGATGGTCTGGCGTCGAAGTGGTATCCACTTGGGCTCGACAACATCGTGGTGATCAATCCTGCGATCCAGGGGGGGGTTCCCACCGTGGATGGCACCCGGATCGACACCCGCACCTTGGCCGACTTGGTGGATGCCGAGGGCAGCGTGGAAAAGGTAGCTCGTATCTATGATCTGGAGCCTCGCAAGGTCCATATGGCTTGGGCCTGGCATGATATGAAAGGGCCACGATCTCGCCTCGCTGCATGATCGTCCTGGACGAGAACCTGCCTCCGGCACTGGCTTCTTTCTTGGAGGCGCTGGGCGAGCCTGCATGTCACGTCCGTACCCTGGGGCTTGCGGCCACGCCGGATGAGCGCATCTTGCAGCAGTTGTCGGTGGGGGAGGATTGTTTACTGACGCGCGACCGGGCGATGTTGCGCCGACCTCATGTGGTGGCCTTGCTCCACCAGCGGTGCTTGGGGCTCTTCATCCTCCCATCCAGAGTCCAGCTTGCCCTGGAAAGCAGCGAGCTGGTCCTTCGGCATTGGAGTCACATGCTGCATGTAGCCAAGATGGAACCCCGTCCCTTTGTCGGGATCCTGGCTTTGCGTGGACCTCTCTATCTGGATCGAAAATTCGGAAGATAGTTATTTCTTTTTTTCCAAAATCTCCTCCACCTCGCCCATCAACCGCTCCATCCGCCGGCCAATCGCCTGATACGGTGCCGGGGTGGCCATGTCCACACCCGCGGTCTTCAGGAGCAGGTAGGGATCGTCGGAACCACCTGAGCGCAGCAGGCCCAGATAGCGGTCTTGGGCACCCAGTTTATTGGCAAGCACGTCCTCGGCGAGCAGCGAGGAGGCGGCAATGCTGGTCGCGTACTGGTAGACATAGAAATTATAATAAAAATGCGGGATGTAGGCCCACTCGATGGCCAGAGTGGGGTCCACCTGGGTCACCCCTTGATCCACCCCGTAGTAGCGGTTCAGCACATCCATGTACATTTTGGACAGCTCCCCGCCGGTCAGGGCTTCGCCGCCCTCTACTTTTTTGTGGATCGCCAGCTCGAACTCGGCGAATTGCGCCTGCCGGAAGTAGGTGGTGCGCAGGCTCTCCAGCGACGAGCCCAGGTAGAACAGCCGCTCGTTGTCGTCCTTCGCATTCTTCAGCATGTGATCTACCAACAGCGCTTCGGCGCCGGTAGAGGCGATCTCCGCGATGAAGGTGGAATAGTCGGCCGTGGGGTAGGGCTGCGCCCGCATGGACAGCAGGCTGTGCATCGCATGACCCCACTCGTGTGCGAGTGTGGTCACCGACTCATAGTCCCCATTGTAGTTCATCAATACGAAGGGATGGATGCCGTAGGCGCTGCCGTTCATGTAGGCCCCACTCACCTTGCCCTGCTTCGGGTAGGGATCCATCCATCCTTCGGCAAAACCTTTCTTCAATCCGTCGGTATACTCGGTACCCAAGGGTGCAGCGGAGACGATGGCCAGGGCCTTGGCCTCCTCCAGCGTCCAGCTACGCTCCCCGGAGACCAGCGGCGCATAGAGATCGTGGTAGGCGGGATCGGCAATCCCCAGCATCTTCCCACGCAGTTTCAGGTAGCGATGCAGGATGGGAAGCTGCGCCTGCGTCTCGCTGACCAGCGTGGTGTAGAGTGTTTCTGGGAGGTGATCGCTGTCCAGCGCGGCCGCCACCGACGAGGTGTAGCCCCGGGTCCGCGCCACCAGCCAGTGTCCCTGCACCGTTGCGTCCAGTGTGGTGCCCAGGCTGTCCTCAAAGCCCGCTAAAGTCCCGAAAAATCTCGAAAAGACCTCCTTGCGGGTGGCGCGGTCGGCGTCGCCACGGAACAGCGTGTAGGCGGCCGGATCCAGGCGTTGATCCTTCCCATGCAGGCTCACCGTGGGCCAGGGAATCTCCGCGTTGGACAGCACCCGGTAGACCGAGGCTGGCGCCTGAAAAATGGGCCCGGCGGCCGCCAGCAATGCCTCGCTGGCGGGATCCAGGGTGTGTCGTGCGTCGCGAATGGTTCCACGTAGGTAGTAGGCATAGGGAGAGAGAGAAGGGTCTTTATTGATCGCACCGGACACTTTCTTTCCGCCCATCGTCACCAGCTCTGGTTCAAAAAACGATGCAGCCTCTGCATAGGAGCTGGAGAGCAGGCTGGCCCGGGCCGCCCTTCCCCGCCACACATCGTCCCGGCTATCGGCGTCGCTGCCCAAGCTGGCCCAGGTCTCCGCCCGGTACACCGCCTGCTGGAGCTGAAAACGTAGTTCCACACAGGACTTCAGCTTCTTGGCGAGCTGTCCTTTGCAGGCTTCGAGGCCCTTCATGTCCGTCTCCAGCCGTGCCACCTCGGCTTCCCAGGCTTCGGGCGTGGGGTAGAGATCGGTGAGCTTCCAGCTTTCTTGCGCAGAAGCCTGGAGGACGAGGGAGAGGAGCAGCATGGAAACCTCGGGTGCCTGGCCTTTTAGCCGATCCGGGACCTACGGGCTGCTGTTCAGCGTCGTCGGAGCCGCTCTTCGAGGTTGCGGAGCAGGGCCTCCAGACCCTCTACCTCCTCCTCCCCATAGCGCTGCTGTCGATAGGCATTCAAAAAAGTCTCGGCTATCGCGGCGATCTCCTCCCCTTTCTTCTCCCGCAGTTGCCCCAGAAGTGCCGCATCACTCTGGGCGGGCTCGGTGCGAATGCCCACCCCCCTCAGGGCCTTCTGGTAGCGTCGATAGAGCGGCAGAACCGGAAGTGATTTTTTGTTATGTAAGCGCCAGACTGCCTCAGTCTTCTCGCGTGCGGCGATACGTTCGTAGAGCGCCCACAGCATCGCCAGGCCCAGGATCCCCAAGGAAGCAGGCGATAAAAGCAGGTCCTGGATGCGCTCAGCGGGGTGGGTGGTCAGTGCCAGAAGCTGCCAGGCCAGCTCCTCGGCCATGGCTTCACGGAGGGTCTCCAGCCAGGAGGGAGCCGCTTCGGCAGCTTGTACGGGTGTTGGGTCGAAGGTGGCCCACCGTTGTTCCTCGGGAAGCCACAGCTCTACCCAGGCGTGAGCATTCCGCTCCCGCACCAGGGTAGCGCCCGACAGCGCATTGGGCGGGTCCAGCAGGTAGCCTCCGACCATTCGTGCATGCTGACCATCTGCCCGCAAAAGAGCGACCATCGCCGAGGCAAAATAGATGCAGTAGGCGGGACGGTGCTCGCGCAGCAGCACCACTATCGGGTGCCCCTCCCCACGCAGATCCGTATCCAGCGAGTAGCGGAAATTCGCAAGAAAGTAGCGTTCCAGGCGCTCTCCCTCCGCCCGTGCCCCACTTGCCGCGTCCATCAGCGGGAGCAGCTCCGGCTCGGGGGATGCTGTGCTCTCCCTCCAAAAAAACTCCATCCCCATCAGCTCGGCCACAAAGGGCAGCAATTCCTGCCGTAGCTCCTCAGGCAGAAAAAGTGTCTCCGGTCCTGGGAGATCGCGAATCTCCATCTCGCCGCCGGTCAGGCGCCGGCTCTCCCCCCAAGAGACCATACCCAGGATTAGACCACCCCGGCTCCGTCGGGCTGTCCGGCGATCTACCTCAAAAACACCGGGTGGCGCCGGGATCACCTGCCGGAAGCTCTGCCGGAAGTCCAGGCGGGTTTGCCGAAGGCTGGTGCCGGATTCTACGGCGGCCTCGGCCTGGATCGGGGCGGAGCTGCTCCACTGTTCCCCATCGAATTGATCCAGAACTGCATTGCGGAGTCGGGACGGCGTCCCCCCCGAAACCTCCATGACCACCCGGTCGCTCGGGCTCACCGAAGACAATGCGTTCAGGTTCACCCGGAAACTGGACCCCAGCCCGGCAGCAAAAAGCTCGCCCGTCATATACTGGACAACCAGCCGGGCGACGACCCCTTCCGCGGCCCGAAGCTGGGTACCCAAGAGGAGCGTGCCAAAAACAGTGAGGACGACGAGCGCCCCGACACGCGGCAGTTTCCGCCAGGTCAGTGGCCGCAGCAGGCTGTAGCCCAGGCTTAGGGCCAGCAGCAAGCCAAATGGCAGCAACTCCTGACGCATCTCGGCGTGACCGCTCAGAACCAGAACCAAAAAAGCGACTCCCCACGCGGAAATAAACTCTTGACAGGTCCAGAGCCAGATCGCAAGCGCCACACAGGCACCCGCGACGGCAGAGAGGCCCCAGGCCGGAAAGAGCCCGGCCGGGTAGGGCCAGATCTCGTTGACGCCCAGCCCGGCGATCAGCCCGATCAGCGCGACCCCCCAGGCGTACAGCGTGCTATACTTGAACCGCCATCCATAATTGTTTATTACAAATAATAGAAGGAGGAGCGGCAAGACCAGCACGAGCCGCCCGGTGGCGACAGCGTGGAAGAGCAGGGCCGCGAGCAGTGGCAGCAGGCTGAGCACGCACTTCTTTAAGCGACGGTCGCCAGCCCCGGAATGGTGGGGCCTCGCGAAGTTGCAGAAAGGAGGATAGCCCACAGCAAAGGAGTTTTCGATGCGCCTGCTTCTGTTTGTGTGTGTACTCGGTGGTTGCAAAGACATCACCTCCACCATCGTGGGGGGGACCATTGGCACCAGCAAGGAGATTGTGGCGGGTGTTACCGAGGGGGTGCAGGAGGGAAGAAAGCAGGGAGAATCTATCGATGGTGCGGTCATCGTCACCACGGCGGAAGAACTTCGTGCCAACGGTGCGGTGTCGGTCTACGCGGTTCGGGCCGGGGTGGAGGGGGTCGAGCTGGTGCTGGCCTTCGAGAACAAAGGGGAGCGGCCCATGCGGGTGGGAGGTTTGGAGATCATGGCTCTGGATCCCGATGGTTTTGTGCTTCGTCCGCTGAAGAGTCCTGGAGAGCTGACCGTTCCGGCGCTGGCCAAAGATCAGCTCGTGGTGACGGTGCCGGGGACGCCTGAGCGTGTGGCGAAAGTCCGGGTATGGGGAGAGGATCTTGTTGTTCCCGCGCCTGCCGCGCCTCCTGTACCGGCCCCCGCTGCGAACTGAATGTTTCTGCCCCTGCTCCTCGCCTGCTATCAGGGCCCGCCGCCTTTCCAGGACGAAGAGCTGTGGGTCATGCCGGTGGGAGAGGAGGCCCAGGACCCGGCAG
>CAITDR010000233.1 GCA_903891165.1 uncultured Pseudomonadota bacterium | reverse complement strand
CCTCCAGCCGCTCCAGCAGCATACAGAATTGGTTCCAGTCAAAGCCCTGTGTTTCCGCTTCCCGGATGCCGATCACCCCCTCGCAGATGTCGGTAAGCGACGCGCCACGGTTTGCGGCGATCATCTTGACGACAGGAAAAGCACTGGGTGAAACGTCGCGCATCTACTTGGATGCCCCCGTGCCTGCCATTCCGACATCGGCGATGATCTCCCGAAGGAGCGCCCCCGCGTAGTGCTCACGTGCCTGTACATAGATGCAGTTCTTGATGACTTCCGCACCAAACCTGCGCTTTTCCAGCTCGGCGTCCATCCCCATATGCAGCCTCTCCATACCCATCTCCTTCGCCCGCCGAATGAACAGCAGCAGCATCCCCCGATAGGTATCGTGACTCACCCGCCACTCCTCATCCAATCCACAAAAAAGCGGAGCGTAGTCGTTGTTATATTTATGAGCAGCCCAGAAGGCAACCGGCCGCCCATCCGGGGGCCCCCCTTTCTCGGGCCGCACCCGCACCAGACCCATCTCCCATGCTGGACTACGCAGCAGCTCCCCAAACAGGTTCGGCGGAAAACCAAAGACATTCAGTCGCAATTTCCGACTTGCAAGCTGATGATACAATCCGTAGAGCTGTTCAATCTCGGAGTCGGCGAGGGGCGCCAACCCGTACCCGTGATAGCTCACTTCAAAGGTCGGAGCGTTTTCGAAGACTGCCCGGAGCTGAAGGCGCTTCTTGGCGCCGAGCCGCTTGAGCCACTCTTCCTCCTCCTTCCAGTTCAACTCCAGAATGTGGCTGTCGAACATCGGCATTCTGGACAGGCCGTGGTGGAGCATAAATTGATCCATCTCCACGTCTCCGTCCGGCAAATCCCGCACGATCAGCGCAGAGGCTCCGGCTGCCGAAACCTCCTCATCTGCCAATTTCAGCACCATCCGGAGGGCCTCCTGCCAGTTCCGGCTCCGATCCAGGTACAGATGGTTCCCCTCTGAAAGATTGGACCCGATTTGTACCACCTTCGAAGTCAGGAAATAGGGATCCTCCTTGCGCCGGGCCTCCACTGCACGGGAAACGTCCTCCCGCGAGAGCATGTCGTCCTTCTGAAGGAGGGTGGTGAAGAATGTAGCTGCTACGAGGTGTTGTTCTTGATCCCGTATCAATACATATTTGACGGCCCACTGGTGTTCCACGGGCGCATTCGGATTCCGATAGACACTTTCCACCAGCTCCATCGCATCCCAGCTACAATTGGCGGCTGCCCCCAAAGCGTCATTCCAGCTTTTCCGGTCCACACCCTGGATGGTGTGGGTGATATCCACGGAGAGCCGGGAACGCTGCTCTACATTTTTGGGAACAACTGTACGGGGACGAGAAGCCCCTGCCGACTCCGCTGGCAGGGCATTCTCGAACATCGCGGCCAGCGTGATGCCAGAGAGCCCTTCCTCTTCCATGGCGGCGGGCAGGTGCACCGCGAGTCGCTCGATCGCCTGATCCAGCTCGTCAAAGGAGTGCGCTGCCGTAATGGTAAAGCGAATCCCCGCCCGCCGCATGGGCACGGTGGGATAGACCGAGCAATTTACATAAACTCCGTCCTCCGCCATCCGCTCCGCAACCCGGAAAGACACCCGGGGCAGACCACAGAGCAGGAAAAAGATGGGAGACTCGTTGACGGCGATGGGCCGGAGCCCCACCTCCTCCAGTCGGGTGTTGACATGCTGGGTGCGCAGCCGCAAAGCGTCCTGCAGGGGATCGATCTCCGGGGACAGGTGCAGCTTTGCACTGGCCAGCACCGCCCCCATCATCGGCGGCTGCATGGGGCCGGAAAACACGAGAGGACCACCAGAAAGCCGGACCTTTTCCCGTTCCGCCTCGGTGGCGAACATCACACAGCCACCCCCCGCACCAAAGCCCTTCGCAAAGGATGTCGCAACCACCACACGCTCAGAGAAGGGAAAACGAGCGAGAAAGCTCCCTCTTCCATGACGACCCGACCAACTCATCCCGTGGGCATCGTCGATGTAGAGGCGCACGTTGGGGGCAACATTTAGTATTTCTTTCAAAACCTCCACCGGCGCGAGGTCTCCATACATACTGAAGACCCCATCCGACGCAAACCAGACGGTCTTGCAGCGCGCCGCCAGCCTTTTCACCACGTCGCAGGCCCGGTCCAGCTGGTCGTGCCGCACCAGCTCCACCGTCGTCCCGCCGGCCCTCGCCTGGTTGGCACCCATATGGATGCTGTGGTGCGCCTGATGATCCAGGACGATGGCATCATTTTCCGTGGCGAGGACGGGCAGCGAAATCAGGTGTGCCATGGTGGTCGAGGGGGTCACCAGCACATGCGCGCCAAAAAGTGCGGAGAGCGTCTCCTCCAGCTCGCTGTAAATCGGCGCCGAAAGGTAGCCTCGGGAGCAGGAAAACTGCACGCCGTAGCGATCCACGGCGTCGTGTACCCCGGCGATGAGCGCGGGATGTTGCTCCAGGCCCAGGTAGCTGCAGGAAGAAAAAGATACCATCCGCCGCCCTTGGAGGGTCACAATCCGCCCGCGCAGTTCGTCATCGGTGCAGGTCTGAAAGAACAGACCCCGCTGACGCGCGTCGTTGTGAATCGCGGTGATGGAGGAAAGGATTTGAGATATTTCCATATTTTTCTCTTGAGGGCCATATAAGTATTTCTCAGCTTTGGCACCTCAGGAAAAGCCTTTATTGCGCATGTCGGCGAAACGTGTAGTATGGCTATGATCAGTTAGGATCCCTATAGACAGGAGAGCGATGATGCAGCCGCAAACACCTGACCAGCAACAGAGGATCCTGGTGCTCGTTGTGGAGGATCATCCGGTCAATCGTAAGGTAGTCTCTCGCATGTTGGAGAACATGGGCTGCCGGGTGGAGCTGGCTGAGGATGGTCTGGTCGGTGTGGAGCGCGCCGCAGCTTGCCCCGACTTGATTTTGATGGACTGCAGCATGCCACGCTGCGACGGGTTGGAAGCGACCCGCAGAATTCGTGCGCTCCCGGGCGCCGCCGCACACAGCGCAATTGTAGCCCTGACCGCACATGCCATGCCGGGCGACAAGGAGCGCTGCATCGCAGCCGGCATGGATGATTGGCTGTCAAAACCCCTGTCGCCAAATGATCTCGCATTTGTACTGAAAAAGTTCACGGCCTGGACGGGCCCGACGGAGGTGGCATCCACCGACGGTACCTTGGACCGGCGCGCGATCGATCAGCTGCTGGATCTGGCCAGCGACGACCCGGAGTTTTTCACCGATGTCGTAAATGAGTTCAGCACGGCGGCCAACAGCGCTTTAGAACAAGCATGGTCACAACTGGAGGATGGTAATCAGGCGGAGCTCCGGAGGACCATCCACCGCCTGAAAAGCGCCAGCGCCACGGTGGGGGCGACCCGCCTCCACACCGCCTGCCACCGCTTGGAGGTAGCCGAGCAGCTTCCGGGAGCGGAACTGCTCCTGCAGGCCATCGCTCAAGAAGTCAACCTGGCCCTGGCCGCCCTGCGCAGCGAGCAGAGGAATTTCTCATGAGAATCCTGATTGCAGAAGATGATTCGGTCACCCGGAGGGTACTCTCCGCACGTCTTCGCCGTTGGTGCTACGAGGTGACGGCGGTGGCAGACGGTCAGGCGGCGTTGGAGCTGCTGACGGGAAATGATCCCCCGCGCCTCGCGCTCCTGGATTGGGAGATGCCGGGAATGGACGGCGTGGACATCTGTGGCCGGGTGCGGGAGTCTGCATCCGGTCGCTACAGTTATTTGATTTTGTTGACGGGGCGCGAGTCTCAGCAGGATCTGGTGGTGGGTCTGAGGGCCGGGGCCGACGACTACCTTCGCAAGCCCTTTGACGAGGCAGAGCTGGAAGCAAGGCTCCGTGTCGGCATCCGCATCCTGACACTCCAGGAGGAGCTGGTTCAGGCTCGGGAGGCCATGCGGCATCAGGCCACGCACGATGGCCTGACCGGGCTGGCCAACCGCGCCTCTCTGATGGACAGCCTGAAGATCGAGGTGGCCCAGCTGGCCCGAAGGGGCGG
>CAITDR010000232.1 GCA_903891165.1 uncultured Pseudomonadota bacterium | reverse complement strand
CTTTTCGGCGGGAGCGGGAAGGAGCATGGGGAGGATCTCAGTATAGGCGGTCTATAATGAGATCGGAGGGGCTTGGGGAGGGGGCGGATGCCTCCCCAACGCCGGAAATTGCGGGCTACAGTCCCTCCGCCGCCGCAAGGATCGCCCGCTCCACCTTTTCCAGGGTGCGGGCACGGCCTTCGCTGTTCATCAGGACCACGGTGCCGATGCCGTCGTCTTCGCGCATCAGGATCTCGGTAGAAGTGCCGGTTTCACCAACATTGTGGCCCCAGACATCGGCGCCATCCAAGGCCCACCAGTATCAGATCAGGCCCTGGGTGTCGTCCAGATTATTGTAGGGAGGCGTCAACATCTCGTCCACACTGTCTTCGGTGAGAAGGCGCGTGCCCTCAAAAATGCCGCCGTTGTCCATCATGGAGAGGAAGCGGGCCATGGAGTGGGCATCGGTGCGGAGCTGGCCATCGGGATAGTCGGGAACGCCAAAGTGGGGAACCGTCACAAATTCGCCCCCTTCGACAAGCGTCGGGACGGCAACTTCGTTCAGATCCACATCGGAAAGAACCCAGCCGCCGGTCATGTCCAGGGGATTGTCGAGGGCACGATAGTCGGCACCGCCGGGTGTCAGGTAGCTCTCCAAAAAGGCACCCAGCGCTTCGGGAGAGTCGCCGTCCACATAGTGGGCGTCCATGATGTCCCAATTGTCCGCAATGCCTGATGTGTGGGTCATCAGGCGACGGAGGGTGATAGGAGTGGAGGGATCATCCGGGTGGGTGACCGTAAAGTCGAGGCTGTCGTTGATAGGGGCATCGAGGTCCAAGAGGCCGTCTTCCACCGCCATCATGTTGGCGACCGCGCCAACGGTCTTGGAGACACTTGCCAACAAAAATGGTGTAGAGGGGTAGGCGGGAAGACCCTGGCCGGGATCGCGGTCGCCATAGCCGCCGCACCAGCGGGTCTCGCCCTCGATGACCATACAGGCGGAGAGGCCGGCAATGGCGTCTGGCTCCATGATCTCGACGATCTGGTCGTCCAGGTCGGGCAGGGCAGGCCAGGACTGGTCGGGATCCCCGTTGATGGTGGGGAATCCGTCGGGGCGGGGGGTGCAGGCGAGGAGGAGCAGCAGCATGGGGATAGTGTAGCATGGGGGCGGAGGAGGCCGCGCGGCGATCAAGTTTTCAGGAGAGAGGGGTCCCCGGGAAGAGGTGGCGGCCATGGCGGGCACGGTGTCGGAAGAAAGGCAGGGGAAGAGTGGGAATAAGGGGAGTATTCTCGATACCACGCAAGGCGCGTGCGGCCAAAGCGCCGCAGGCGCCGTTTGGCCTCCAATTCTATGAAGCCGCCTCCTCCACACGCTGCGTCCCCTCCCAAAGCTCCGAAAGCTGAAGCTCTGTGAGGCCCTCCACCACCAGCCCCAGCCAGACATTCTCCGGCCCCAGAAGAAAGCGCAGTCTATCATACCGAAGCTCGTGGAGGTGCGCCTGCCCTGGGGCGAGGTCCAACCAGACGAAGTCGGCACCTACATGCAGGAGAAAGGGTCCTTTTTCGTCAGTGAAGTCCTCCTTGAGCGTACCCAATTCAAAGACCGGAATACCCGGCTGTTGAGGCTGGGAGGCGGGTGCTGCAGCCACCTTCCGGCTTGCACCCTTCGGCGACTGGGTGACGGTAACGGACAAAAAACGACCTGAGCCGGTCTCCAAACCCACCTCCAGGAGACTGCGCTTGAAGTCCCCTGTCCGCCAATACCTGGGGACACCTGCTCCACTATTTGTCATAATAACATCCAGTGGAACATAAAAATCGGTCTCCACCTGAGCTTCACCGACCATCACAACGCTGGATTGAATACGGAGCATAGGAACCTCTCAGGGGCGATAGACAGCGTGTTTGAGACAGGGAAGTTCCCCGGGGACTCGGGGAAGGGAGAAGATGAGCTCCCAAGGCCCGGAGGTGACCAGCTCATCCATCTGGACCGCGGAAAAATCCAGGTTATCCACCGAGGAATGTAAGCTGCGGAGTAAAGTCTGGCTGTTCACGGGCCTCCCATGGGTCATCGCCGAGCGGGTAAGATACTCCACCATGTGCTTGGTGGCATTCGGAGCCACCCAGAAACGCCGCCCACCCGCCTCCAGCTCAAACCAGCGGGGAATCTCCGTATTCGGGAGGATTGGACCGGGATTATGGATGTGCGACCAGACGCCACTTTTCGCCACGCCCTCGGCCGCCTCTTCCGCACCCTTCACCCCCGAAAGAGCCTCATCCCCGCCCTTGGCCGCCCCCTCCAAAAGCGCTTCGCCCCCCTTCAGCGCCGCCACGCCCGCAGCCAGCGGCAGCCCCGCCAGGAAGACCCGGCCTGCCCCGCGCACCAGATCTCCCCCGCCGGGGATCACCCCCACCGCCGAAAGTCCAAGCTCCAAAGCGGCGCCTTCCTTCCCCTGCGCCAGGTGAATCAAACCCGCCGCGATGTCCCGGACATCGGCCAGCTGCCCCGCAACCGGAACAAAGCCCACCGCCACCTGGCCAACAATAGAGCTCCAGCTATTATTGTCAGAGAAGCCCCCTAAGGCGGCGCCCTCCAGAAGCGAGAACAATCCCTCGGTAGGGCTCTGCTCTGACTTCGGCGGCTCCGGCGCCAGCGGCAGGGGCAGCTCCCAGAGCGGTTTCGTCGTAACGCCTGAATAGTAGTTTCCATCCACATCCTGGTAGAAGAGGCGGCTCTCAGTAGACAGACTACGAAGGGTGACTGTGTAGTCTTCCGTCTCAATCGTGCGCTTTGGTCCACATTCGGGCAGGGTGGAGAGCTGGTCCAGGGCACGGGCCATGCGGGGGGCCGCGTCGGGATCCAGCTCAGCGGGGCGAAGGCCGAATGCGCTGAGTGTTGCAACGTGAAGGCCACTCAAACCCACCTGCTCCGCGCAGATTTCGTCGAAGCTGGCATGATCCGCGCCAAGGCCAACTTCCGGCGGGGCCTTGCCCATAGCCGGAGCCTGCCACCAGGTAGAATCCGGGCTCTTCTGCGGGCTCTGCGATCGCTGGTGGACAAAGGCGGGCATGCGGCTCCCTCGACGGGAAGGGCATGCAAACTCCGTGCCAAAGGACAAAAGCCGATTTTTCGGGAGGGGACCGTCGGAACTTCGACAGGCTTCGTCAGACCTTCGTCAGTCGGAGCTCGTCAAGGGGCGGGGAGCCAAAAT
>CAITDR010000231.1 GCA_903891165.1 uncultured Pseudomonadota bacterium | reverse complement strand
TTAGCCGATGTGCTTTCTCCCCCGGAGCTTCGGATGTCTCTCCTCTTTGTGCTGCTGGCCTGTTTTGGTGTGACCACCACTCCCTGCGATGACTACTGCAGCTATATCTGTGATTGCCATGCTGGCGAAGCAGACTATAACTGTGACGAGTGTTTTACGACCTACGATGGAGCGGACGCCACCCTCCAGGATGAGTGTGAAACCTCGCTGGTCGATCTGCAGAACCAGGACGACGCCGAGGGGCATGTCTGCAACGGGGATGGCGACACCGGCGGCGGTGGGCAGCTCTAAGCGGTCTTCAAAGGGCCGCGGCTGTGCGCCAGCCGCTCCAGATCACCGCCGCCGAGCTGCCATCAAAGCCCCAGCTCCCGCCCATGCCAGGCACCGCCATCCCGGCGGCCTCGCCGATGGCGTAGAGACCGGAAAAGCCGGGTACGGCGCCGTTTTTGTCCACCATCAGGCCGCCGTAATTCTTGGCAGCCTGATGTCCGGGGCGGAAGACGCAGGGTGTGCCGGAGAGATCGGGAAAAGAAGGCCCCGGACGCCCCAAAGGGTCCAGCTCCTGACCGCTTCGGTAGTGTCCTTCGGCGCTCAGAGTGCCGTCCAGCACCTCCGGGTCGATGCCGACCTCGGCGGCGAGGCTTGCCCAGTCGGTGCCACAGCGCAGGATGTCGGGATCGGCCGTCGGTAGGAGTGCGACGTTTTCAGGCACCAGGGCTACCTGCAGTAATTCCAGAGTTGTAAGCCACCATACGTTTTCGTGAAGAGAGCTTTCGCCGTGGCTATGGACGGAGCCGATACGCACTTCGTTCAGAAAACGCTGGCCAGTTTGATCGACAGTGATCCACGGGATTCCGCCTCGGGAGGACAGCTCCATGGGCAGACCATCAAAGCCGGCCAAGCCGATGCTGTGGCTGTACCAGCCGATGCTGGTCAGCGCTTCCGTTCGTAGTTCATGGGTATTGGCAAGGTCAATTGCAAAGCCAGAAGCCCCACCTTCTGGACTCCCACCCCAGGATCCCTCCGGGTAGTCGACCAGGCTTTCGACGATATCGGCGCGATTCACAAAGCCGCCGGAGGCGATGATCACGGCTGAGGCAGGCAGCAAGCTGCCGTCCTCCAGAAAAACACCTTTCACAACGGAGTTTTCGACAAAAATACCCGTCGCACGGGTATTGACGCGAAGGTCCAGACCGGCGGGGAGGGCCCCCTCCATGGCTGCGATCACCGCTGGGCCGTCGCCGTTGGGACGGTGCAGGCGGAGGGTGCCGACAAAATCAGTGGGAGGAACCAGAGTAAACTGGACGCCAATGCCTACCAGGCGATCGTGCACCTCGTCGGAAGCGCCAAGAAACTCCTCGGTCACTTCGGTGGCTTCTCCGCCGGTGATCAGGGGCCACTCGGCCAGGGCGGTGGTCACCGAGTCCTGCACTCCGGCGGCGGCCTGCTCTTCGGTACCTACCAGGGCCATGAGCCCACCGGCCCACAAAAATCGTCCACCGACCTGGGCTTCGGCCTCGATCAGGATCGCATCGGGTAGATCCATCGCCGCAGCCAGACCCGCCGGGCCGGCTCCGATGATGACCACAGGTGCCGGTGGGGGGAGGGAGTCCGTAGCAGAGTCTGTTGCAGAATCTTCGGCGGAATCCCCGGAAGATTCTTTGGGGGAGGGGGAGGTGCAGGCGAGAAGCAGCCACAGCATGGGCAAAGGCTATCGCGATGGGCGTGGGCTCGGGATAGCAGGTTGATGAGGTTTTTGATGCGCCTGAACCTGGGATGTGGAAGCCGGAAATTGACAGGCTGGGTGAATGTGGACCGCTTCCCGGGCTGCCAGCCCGATCAGGTGGTGGATCTGGAGCAGCTCCCTTGGCCCTGGGCGGACAATTCGATTGAAGAAATCCAGCTTGTCCATGTTCTGGAGCACCTGGGCCAGACCCCGGAGCGCTACTTGGCCATCATCGGCGAGCTGTACCGAATCTGCGCCCCGGATGCCAAAATATTTATTGTGGTTCCGCATCCCCGCCATGACTCCGTCCTCACCGACCCCACCCATGTCCGTCCGATCACTGCCGAGGGGCTGGCTATGTTCAGCCAAGCGCGAAATCGGAGGCTGCAGGCGGCGAATTGTGCAAACACCCCGCTGGGCCTGATGCTGGGCATCGACCTGGACGTGGAGAAGGCCGAGCTGGTCCTGGATCCGGCTTGGCGCCAGCGTTTAAGCCGGGGCGAGGTGACGCCAGCCCAGGTCAACGAGGCGGTACGGGAGCGCTACAATGTGGTGGAGTCCAGCCATATTGTGTTGCGGGTGGTGAAGGGGGCTACTCCTGCCGATACACCCGCAACGTCACCATCCACTGATCAAAAGTCTTGATACTCCCCCCGGAAGTGTCGATCCCCAGACTCTTGATCATCTCCACCTCCAGAACCATCCCTGCCAGGCCCG